>CAMHLH010000065.1 GCA_946185925.1 uncultured Treponema sp. | reverse complement strand
CGTTTTTGTGCTATCATATCTGAAATGGGTGAAAAAGATATAACGGAAAAGAACCTGGAGGCGTTGGACGATGTGTTTGCGGATATCGTGAACGTGCTTCTGTTCAAAGGCGAGCGTGTCATTCATGAGGACGAACTTGAGTCCGACACGACGAAGACGATGTTCAAGGCTGACGGAAAAATCCACGAGCAGGAGCGGGATGTCTCAAAATTCTGGAAGAGCGGGAAGATACGAATCTCGATTTTGGGAATTGAGAACCAGACAGTGCAGGACGCCGACATGCCGATGCGAGTAATCAGCTACGACGGCGCCTCGTACAAGCAACAGCTTTTGGACAAAAGTCTGCGGAAGCATTATCCGGTCGCCACGCTTGTCCTCTACTTCGGCACGGACGAGAAATGGTCGGTCGCAAAAAGACTTTACGAATGTTTCGAAATTCCTGAAAAACTGAAACCGTTCGTCAACAACTACAAGATAAACGTGTTCGATATCGCATGGCTAAGCGAAAAGACAATCGGAATGTTCAAAAGCGATTTCAAGCTTATCGCAGAGTATTTCAGGACAAAGCGGCTTCACAAGAAGTACAAAGGTTCAAAAGAGAAACTACAACATGCGAACGAGACGTTGAAGATGTTCTCCGCACTGACCGGAGACGATTCGTTTGAAAAGGCATACAATAAAAGCAACTTTGCGGCAGGAGGTGTAAACATGTGTGATGTCGTCGAGCAGATTCGAGCTGAAGGAAGAGCAGAAGGAAGAGCGGAAGGAAAAAATGAGCTGATAACGAATCTCGTCAAGGCGAAGGCTGGAACGCTTGAGCAGATTGCATCATGGCTGAAGCTTTCCGTGAGCGAGGTCAAGAAAATCGCGGGAAAAATCCCCGAACCAGTTCAACTTTGAACAAATCCGTCTCTATAATTCCTACCGTTCGTGTTAACCACTTTTCCGCATCACAAACAGTCAAAAAAAGACAAGCCCGCCCAAAAAACACTGTCCTGGGCGGGCTTGTGCTGCGGTTTTACAAACGAGGAAAAACTATGGAAAACAAAAAAACTGAATGGTTCGAGTCCGAGGACTTCTGGAAGAACTACGGGCCTATCATGTTCGACGAGCAGAAGTGGGCGGAGGCGCCCGCAGTCGCCGAGAAAGTCATGGAGATTGCGGATTTGAAAGAGGGCAGCACGGTACTGGACGCGGGCTGCGGAGTCGGGCGCATTTCGGTGGAACTCGCGCTTTTGGGGCTGAGGGTCACGGGCGTGGACATAATCCAGGCGGAACTGGACACGGCGAAGGAGGACGCGGAAGACGAAGGAGTCGAAATCGACTTCATCAAGGCCGACCTCCGCTCGTTCAAGACCGAGGAGCATGGCATCAAGGAGAAATTCGACTGCGCGGTGGACTTGTACACCTCGTTCGGCTACTGCGACACGGAGGAAGAGGACACGCAGATTCTGAAATCGATTTATGATTCGCTGAAAGACGGCGGAACTTTCATCCTGGAGAATTTGAGCCGGGAAGTCGAAATCCGCTACTTCACAAAGGGCGAGGAATTCTCGCGCGCCGGAAAAAAAGTGAGGACGGATTTTTCGGTCGTTGGCGCATGGGAGGGGCTCCGCTCGCACTGGACGCTCACCGACGAAAAGACCGGCGAAGTAATCGACCACGAATTCGTCCAGCGGCTCTACTCGGCGGCTGAACTCAAAAAGACGCTACTCAAAATCGGCTTCAAATCGGTGGAAATCTACGGCGACTTCATGAGAAACCCATACGACGAGAACATGGCCACGATGGTTTTGGTCTGCAAGAAATAAGACAAATTGAGAGAATCTTCCAATAGTGATATTCTAAAAGCTAAATTTTATTTTTAGGAGATACAAATGGATTTCGTAAAAGACCTCAGGGCAAAGGCAAAGGCCGCAAACAAGACAATCGTCCTCTGTGAAGGCGAGGACAAGCGCGTTGTAGAGGCGGCTTCGGTTGTCGTCAAAGAGGGAATCGCAAAAATCATCCTTCTCGGCAACGAAGAGAAAATCAAGTCGTTCGGTTTCGACATGACTGGAGTTCAGATTGTCGACCCAACAAACGATCCAAACGTCGATAAATACGCAGAGCTTCTTTTCAAGGCCCGCGAGGGAAAAGTGAACAAGAAGACTGGCGCGCCAGAGTACGCAGATCCAGCAGCAGCAAAGGAATTCCTTTTGAAATTCGCAAGCAACACTGGAAAAATCGAAGGCAAGGACAAACTCGACAACACAATGTACGGAGCGTTGATGCTCAAGGCCGGTGTCGCGGACGGATTCGTCTCAGGCGCCTGCCACTCGACAGCCAACACTCTCCGCCCAGGATTGCAGGTCATCAAGACGGCTCCTGGAGTCAGCACAGTCTCATCTTGCTTCATCATGGTCGCTCCTGAGGGCGGAAACAAGTACCTCTCACAGGGCGTTTCAGTTTTCGGCGACTGCGCAATCAACATCGACCCGGACGAGAACCAGTTGGCGGACATCGCTCTCGCGTCAGCAGAGACTGCGAAGAAAATCGCGGGACTCGAACCGAAAGTCGCAATGCTCTCGTTCTCGACAAAAGGCTCAGGCGCCGACCCGAAGAACGGAGACACAGTCGGAAAAGTTCAGCGCGCTACAAAAATCGCCCAGGAGAAGAACCCATCTCTCGCATTGGACGGAGAATTCCAGTTCGACGCGGCAATCGCTCCTGAAGTCGGAGAATTGAAGGCCCCAGGCTCTGCGGTCGCTGGCCACGCCAACACATTCATCTTCCCGAACATCAACGCAGGAAACATCGGCTACAAAATCGCTGCCCGCATGGGCGGCTGGAAGGCCATCGGACCTGTCTGCCAGGGCTTCGCGAAACCGTTGAACGACCTCTCACGCGGCTGCAACGTCGAAGAAATCGTCGACACAGTAGCGGTGACGGCATTGCAGGCGTAGTTTCGCTTTTACAGCTGGAAAAAGCACTGACACATGTGGCGAAACTACTCAGAACGCAGAGCGTTCTGAACATGGGAGTTTCGCTTTTACAGCTGTAAAAAAGCATTGCTACATGTGGCGAAACTACTCAGAATGCGGAGCGTTCTGGACATGGGAGTTTCGCGACATTGATTGTAAAAAACATTGCTAGGGCGAAAGTCGAGTTTTCATTGTGTGGACTCGGCTTTCGCTTTTTTTATGCGGGGTATTGGTATGAAAGGAGGGCGTTTTCGATTCTTGCGCGGAGGGGGAGGTGGAGCAAGGAGAGAGCGAACGGGATTGAAAGGAGGAAAAGCGGATAGGAGAACGAGACAATGGCCTGTTCGGCGGATTCAAGGGTGCTGAGGGTGCCGATTGACATCAGGATGGCGGCGGAGGAAGTGCCGGAGAACCGGACGAGCATGGCGAAATTCAATGCGGCTCTGGCTTCCGAGAGTTTTGCGGGAGAAAGGGAATTTCTCCTTTTGAATCCACAGGAAAGGGCGTTCATGTACGGCACGAAAGACCGTCCAAGCAACAACGCGATGTATGGGAGAAAAACGACGAAAACGCACATGAGCGGGATTCTTTCAGACAAACTGTCCATGTAATTTGACAAAAGGAAAGTATCCCCAATCGAAAGCAGGAAAAACAGCACTGGAAAGAAGCAAACGAACGAAAAATACGGAATGCACGGAACCTTGGAGAGTACAATTTCCCGATTCGGCAGCCGCTCCTTTCTGCAAAGGGACTTTTTCCTTTTGAGGGAGTTCTTCACGAAAAGCAGGAAAAAGACAAGCTCGCCTGAATAGAACAGGGAAAGCAACGCCAATGCCATCACAGGACCGAAAGAGCCGGTGTCTTTCCAAATCGAAAGCAGCATAGACAGGCACAGGAAAATCACCATGCCGGCCGAAGCCGGAACAGCCTGCATCACAAGGGAAACTGCCGTCTCGCTCCTGGCAATCTGCAACGCCGGATATTCCTTTTTGGAGACGGCAATCCTCAGTCCGACAAAGAAATCCCTCAGTCCGCCGGAAGACAGCAGGACCATGAAAAATGTCGAGGCCACGACGAACACGCTCGGAACGTCAATCACTCCTCCGATTGTACCGCCGAACACGGCTATTAGAGCGACATTGAACACTAGCAAAGAAAAACAGAGAACCACATAAAGCATTTTCAACCTCCGATTTGAGACAGCATCTCCAGATTGCAATGGCTGCATTCGGATTTGTCGTCCTTGTGAAGGTGCAGCCCGTTGCCCTCGCACCATTTCCAATTCCTGCACACGGCGCATTTTCCGACTTTCGCCCAGGAGCGGTTCCTCATATTGTCGAACCTGCTGTTCCACACGTCCATGAAGTCGTCCTTGTAGATGTTCCCCTGTACGAACGCAGAGCTTCTGACGCTCAGACAGGCCGAAATCGAGCCGTCGCACATTATCGAGCCGATGTTGATTCCGCCCCTGCAGAAAAAGAAGAAATCCCTTACCTTCAACTCGTAGTCGCCGAGATACCCCTCGCATGAATAGCTGGCATGTATCGACCTTCCGACCTTGTCCCTGTAGGAGCGGGTTTCCACTATGAAGTCCATGAATTTCATGTATTCGGACGGAGAAAGAGCCAAGTCATTTTTCGCAGCCCTTCCGTTCGGAAAAATCGAAAAAAGCCTCCACGCCTTCACGCCCTTCCCTATGAGGAAATCCCGGAGTTCCGGCAAGACAGAGATGTTTCCGCTGTGGACGCAGGTTATCACGTCAAAAAGAAAGAGCTTCGGATTTTTTTCATGCTGTGCGACGCACAGGTCTATGGCATTGACGACAGCGGCGAAGGACGCACTGTTGTTTCGGAGACGGTTGTGCTCGCCCTCAAGCCCATCGATGCTCAGGCTCATTCCGCCAAGCCCGCTCCGCACAAGAGAAGAGAAGCGAGATTCCGTCATCAAAAGCCCGTTCGAGACGATGCACCAGTTGAACCCGAGCCTCCGTATCGCCGCTCCGGCCCGCTCCAAATCCCCGCGAAGGAGAGGCTCGCCTCCGGTTATGCAGACGGTCATGTTCTTGAACGGATTCTTCTTACGTATGCCCTCAAGCGCATGGACGAAATCGGCGAGCGGCATATCGGGGACGCTCGACTTCTTCAGGCAGTCAGAGCCGCAATGGAGGCAGTTCAGATTGCAGCGGAGCGTGCATTCCCAAAAGAGATACGTCAACTCATGCTCCGCCGTGACGCTCTTTCTGTACAAGCGAAAGACCTTCCGCCTAATCCAATCCTTAAATGTCATGCCTTGATTCACTCCGCCCCCAAATTCTCCCCACCGTCGGACTTTTCGGAGGATTGAGATTCTTCATCCACGGGAGCCATCTCTTCGACCGGAATCATCTCGTCAAGGAAAGGCTCTTTGACGTAAATATCGTCCATGTCGACAGGCGGTCCTCCATAGGCGCAAGAGACGATGCTGCACCCGCCAAGCCCGACAAAAGACAGGAAGCAGACCAACGACTTTTTCCATACAAAACGCAGCGATTTTTTCATACTCCACCTCAAATGCGATTCCCTACTTGCTCTTCTTCAACTCAAGCGAAAAATTCTCTTCCCTGACTATTTCGTCGATGTCGAAAGTGAAATCCCGACGGACAGGCTCGAATTTCCCGTTCGGGTCGGAGACGATGACGGTGTATTTCACAGAGACTCCAGCCCAGACGGAGGTCTCCGCGAACAAGAAACGCCCGGTCTCGTCCGTGGAGACGCGCCCCAACTCGCTCGTCCCTGAATACAGAAGAACCGTCATTCCGGGACAAGGCTTGGAATCTTTCTCGTCACCTGAATCGGAAAACGTCACATTCCCGAAAAGCCTTGTGCTTATATAGTTGCGCCGACCGCCGTAGACGCACGTTTCAGAATCCTCAAGCTCAAACCCCTCCACGTTCTTCACATGGCGGGGAAAATCACGGGCATAAACGGAAACCCCGAGCAGAGCCAACAAAGACGCGCATACGCGCTTGCATATTTTCATTCCACACCTCCAAGAAAGCGCTCATGGAACGACAGAAACTGTGAAAGGCCCCTGGACATAGTTGTCGCCGGTCGTCAGAGTAAAAGTCGTGCTTCTCTTTCCATCCTCCGTCACATATGTCACATGGACTTTCGAATTTTTCGGAACGGAAACAGCGGTCTTCCCCTCAGAATCGGAAATACGGATGGATTTGCAATAAAAAGTTCCGTTGTACCACTCATCAAAAAAAGGTCTTCTGAGCGGTTTAACCATGTCGCGAATCTGCTGTTTTTTGGAGATTCCCTGAAAATTCCCGACAAATTCCCTGCTGAATCCCATTTTTTCGACGACTTCATCAACACTATAGTACTGCAAATACTGGACGACATTCCATGCGGCATTCAGTTCAGCAGCCAAATCCAAGTATGTGAACACGTCGCTTATCTCGGTGTCGACACGATGGACATAAAGCGTGCCTCTGGTGACAGGCTCATTCTTGTTCGATTCGGAAACGAGCGAGAAAAAAGCCTGGACCTCCCGCTTGTATGCGTCATTGCTTGGGTCGTCTTCCAGCCAGCTCAAATCGACATTTGGAACATCGACTTTTGGATAAAGCCAAGCCACCTTGAAAAGCATATCGTACCAATACGTAATAGGCTGCGCCACCGCAAGCGGGCGGCTTCTGTTCTCCAGCTTGTCCCATGTATTGATTCCGATGAGGTAGTCTTTGTGGAAAAGTCCGCCGCCGCTGTTTCCGCCGGAAATGTAGCTGGTGTGCAAGACATCCGAGTAGCTGTCATTCTGATATCCAAGAAGCTCGCCGGAAGTCCTCGCAGAACGGTTCGGATCTCCAGTCCCAGGAAAGCCGATGGCGCGAACCTTCCTGTCGACGAATGACATCTTGAAAGGATTTCCCAAGTTGGCGAAAGGCAAGTTCAGATTCGAGACTTTTTGACCGACAACGGGATTGCCGTTTTTGTCGGGATTCACGGTTGCTAGAATCTGAAGAACAGCCCTGTCGCGAACATAGTTTTCATAATCAGGGTCATCGGCGAGGACGTAGGCCAGATACTTCAACCGCTGGGAATCATCGCCGGACTCTATGCGGTCTTTGTCCGTGACTCCAACGAACATATAATCCGGGAACGGATTCACCCTTACATATTTGACTGGTTTTCCGTTGGGACCAGTCTGGACGCGGTTCTCAGGGCCTGGAATTGAGAAAATTTCAGGAAACGAATACGCCCTCGTCACATGGGCGTTGGACAAAATTAAACCAGTCTTGTTCACGACGACGCCGGTTCCAACATGCTCAAGAGACACGGTCTCATCAAGGACGACAGCGTCTCCGAAATCTGGATTTTCGCCCTTCATGTGGAATTTGTAATTGTCAGGAAGCCCCTCTACCTTGAAAACCTGAACGATGCTGCTCAGTTTTACAACCGACGACAGCGTGTCCGCAGAGAACCAATCCCCTTCCGGCTGGTTCTCCGCCTCAATTTGGAAAACAAAGACAAACAAAAGAGCGGCTCTGAAAATTTTATTTTTCATGGCTTTCATAAAAATCATTTTTTTGCCTCCAATAACGTCTTCATAAAGATTCTGACAGCCCTCTCCTCTTCCCTATCGGCTTCGCTATTCGAATATGTATCCACCAGAATGCGGCAACCGCCCCTGCCGAGCCTGTATGTCTTTTGGTGGACGACAATGGGATTATTCAAACTGTCTTCCGAAAGGAAACTATTCGTGCAGACCGCCATCCGCCAGCCATATTCGGTTTCGCAAGCGGAAGAGTCATCGGCTCCGACAGATTCTTCAGAATCGAACACGACATGCATGGAGACTGTGCCGGATGCGTTTTTGTAATAGGAATCCTCGTTTGAAGATGAAAATTCGAAAATGGACGTTTTGGACGAATCGGAGACGAACCGCCAGCCGTAGGGAAGCTCAAAAGACCATTTCTCATCAGGAGAAACGAAGGAATCGGTGCGGAGGGAGCCGAACCTAGCGGAAAAAGCGCAGACAAGGACGAATGCCGAAAGACAAAACGCCACGAAATGCGGAATCGAGGAAACAGAAATCGCCTCAAACTTGATTGCGCCGGTCTCCTCAGCACTGAGGACTTTGTGAATCAAAAAGACGACGACACTCACAAGCACGACCGCGAAAGCGACAGCAATCAGGACTGGAAGGATTTTCAAATCCGCATACGACAAATCCTTTATCAAAATCTGAATGACAGCTTGATTGAGTGCGAAAAGAGAAAACATCGCAAGGACGAAAAGAACGAACCGGAAATATTTCTTTCGCAAGGCAGATTGATGGAGCAGGAAGCCCGACAAAGAACAGATTGCCGCGTACACGGAAATATTCGTAATCAAAGTCAAGATGACGAATTGTCCGTCGAAGCTTCTGTAATGTGAAAATCGGCTCATGCACGATGCAAACGCTATTCCTGTTCCCAAGAAACCGCCATAGATGAATGCGTCCACAAATTCATCGAACGAGTCGAACTTCACGACGACAAACATGAAGACAATGAAGAAGGAAAATCCCGGAAGAAAAACGCTCTCAATCATCGCCGGAATGTTTTCGCCGACAAACCAAAAAAGCATCCCACGCCCAGCGGTATATGAAGCAATTCCCAACAGAAAAGTGTCCAGCGTCATACGAAGGCTTTCATGCTTGATTCTGTCCAGGAACCAGTACAAAGACAGCCAAATCGCGGAGACAGCAAGCGAACACACGGCGATTTCTATTATTCCGCCAAAATCGTCGGTGTGTATCTGCCACGATTTCGCCACCAAACATGAAACGCCATACAGCGCAAGCAGTGCGGCGACAACAAAAAATCCGTTCAGACAAAGCCTTTTTTCAGTCTCGTTGTGAAAAGACTTACCCATAAATTCATCCTCTATAAATCATGACAAAGCGGATGCCCACGAAAAAAGAGATGCCTCCTCTTTTTGAAAGCCTTCTTTTTCATGGACAAACGCCCTGTCATGTCTTTCACTCATAATCAGAATCCCAATAACTTCCGTCAGTAGAAACCCAAAACGGCGTACTGCACATGCTTCTTTGCTCTGCCCCCGCTTCATCGACAGGTACAACAACATAATGAACAACATAGTCGACAGACCTTCCATTTATGCCGGAATCGGTATATTTCAAGGAAGAGACAGTCGCAACAGCACTTCCGTATGACATTATCTGGGCTGCGGTGTAATCGCTTGATGATGTCGTGCAATATCGGTAAATCTTGTATCTCTCCGCACCAGTTGCGGCTGTCCAAGCCAGAGCTACAGACACCCATGAAGGGTAGCAATTATAAACATCACCACCATAATAGCTATATGCGAATTCCTTTATTCCCTGCAAATCTGTTGTCACTTCACTTACCGTTACACTAGGTTTCCCCAAAACAGGTTCCGCCGCCAGCGTCGTTACAGAGATTACGTTTGAAATCTCGTCGGCAGCCGATGAAGATGAAGTTTTCAAAACAAATTTGTATGTTGTGCTTCTGGAAAGCCCTGTAACGGTGAACGTAGTCGAGCCATAACCAGAGAAACTTTTTGAGACATTGCCGTAATAGCCATTCTCATACAGATAGAATGTGCCGCTCGTATTTTTGTTGTTCACGACTTTCAACTCTGCCGTTCTGGAGGAGAAACTCGTACAGGAAAGCACAAGCGATGGCTTTTCCGTCGTTTTTGCGGTCACGGCGGAAGAAATCTCATCGCCGTCCGCATTTTTGAGAATGAAAGAGTAGCTGGTGCTTTCCGACAGATTCTTTACGGTGTATGGAGAAGAAACACCACTCGCTACAAGTATGCCATCTTTATACAAGGAAACATTGTTGTCGATAATTCCGCTCGCCAAATCCCAACTCAGGACAGCTTCATTATATGAGCATCTATCAACGGAAAGATTGTAGATTGATTCCGCTCCGTAATATGTCGACGAAGTGCTTTCAACTTTTATTTTGTAGTAATCAATGTCTTTATCATGCAAAACAGCCTGGAAAGATGTTTCGTCTTGAATATCATAAGCGGAATTTTCTGTATCATTTTCTCCAAGTGTTTCGCCATAATTTTTATATTGATTTGCCTCGATGCCTGTTGTAACAATAGTTCTTGGCGTTTCTGTATCAAAAGC
>CAMHLH010000064.1 GCA_946185925.1 uncultured Treponema sp. | reverse complement strand
CAGGATTCTCTTCTAATAAAAAGGAAAAACGGATGAGCTATCTTTTAGGAATAGACTTGGGGACTTCGGGGACGAAGACTGTCCTTTTCGACACCGACGGAAATGTGGTCGCATCCTCGACTGTGGGCTATCCCCTGATTCAAAGGCAGAACGGTTGGGCGGAGCAGAGGCCTGACGACTGGTACGATGCGGCTTGCCAGACCATAAAGAGCGTCCTTGCAAAATCGGCCGTGGACGCAGCTGCCATAAAGGGAATCGGAATTTCAGGTCAGATGCACGGTCTTGTCATGCTGGACAAAAAAGGCAATGTCCTTCGGGATTCCATAATCTGGTGCGACCAGCGGACCGAAGAGGAGTGCAGGATAATCACAGAGAAAGTCGGCGCGGAAAAACTCATCGAGATAACCGCGAATCCCGCTTTGACTGGATTCACCGCTTCCAAGATTCTCTGGGTGCAGAACCACGAGCCTGAAATCTTTGAGAAATGCGCCCACATACTGCTTCCGAAAGACTATCTCCGCTACAAATTGACGGGGGAGTTCGCGACGGAAGTGAGCGACGCGAGCGGAATGCAGCTTCTGGATGTTCCTGCCCGCTGTTGGTCTCCGACGATGATTTCATCTCTTTCCCTGACTGAAAGCATGCTTCCCAAAGTCTACGAGTCCTTTGAGATAAGCTCTGCTGTTTCAGAAGAAGGAGCACGCGCCACCGGCTTGAAGCGCGGGATACCTGTCGCCGGTGGTGCCGGTGACAACGCCGCCGCTGCCGTTGGAACAGGAACTGTCCGTGACGGACGGGCTTTCTGCACACTCGGAACTAGCGGTGTCGTCTTCGCCCCTACCAATGATGTCAGAATCGACAAAAAGGGCCGCGTCCACACTTTCTGCAGCGCGGTTCCCGGTGCCTGGCATGTCATGGGTGTGACCCAGGCTGCCGGTTTGAGCCTGCAGTGGTTCAGAAACAATTTCTGTTCCTCTGAAGCCGAGGCGGCTTCTCTTTTGCAGAAGGATGTCTACTCGATACTCGACGAGGAAGCGTCGAAAATACCGATTGGAAGCGACAGGCTTCTTTACCTGCCTTATTTGATGGGGGAGAGGACGCCTCACTTGGACGCAAATGCGAGAGGGGCCTTCATCGGGCTTTCTGCCAGGCACACAAAGGCCCATCTTTTGCGCTCTGTAATGGAAGGTGTCGCTTTCAGCCAACGGGACAGCCTTGAAGTCCTCCGCGAGATGGGAATCTCTGTCTCGAACGTGCTCGCCTGCGGTGGCGGCGGTAGCAGTGCCCTCTGGCGGCAGATGCTGTCGGACACGTTCGCCCTTCCGGTGCAGACTGTGCGGTCAAAAGAGGGCCCTGCCTTGGGCGTCGCCATCTTGGCGGGCGTCGGAAGCGGAGTTTATTCCAGCGTGGAAGAAGGTTGCGATGCTGTTATAAAATTGAATCCAGCCCAGAATCCAAACGTGGAAAGCCAGGCCCTGTATGAAAAATATTACCAAGTCTACAGGTCTTTCTATCCTGCATTGAAAAACGGTTTTTCAGAATTGGCGAAACTCTGAAAAAGCCGTTTGAGTTTTTGATTCTGCTTGAATTGTCCCAGAAAATCAGAGAATCGTTTCCATTCCGATTTTTTGGGCTTTCATGCCGAGTTTTTCGTAGAAGCCGACAGCGGCTTCGTTGAGCGTCCAGACGTTCAGCGTGACGTTGTAGCAGCCGATTTCCTTGGCGTAGGAGCAGACTCTTTCGTAGAGTTTGTGGCCGATTTTTTGTCCTCTTGCGCGCTCGTCCACGCAGAGGTCGTCTATGTAGAGCGTCTTCATGTCGGCGAGGAGCCTGTTGCCCTTGGTCTCCTTGATTATGCAGAAGGCGTAGCCTTTCACGCTTCCGTCGCTCTCAAAGACCATGACGGGTGTCTTCTTGTCCGCGAAAATCTTTTTCAAGTCTTCCGGAGAGTATTTCGTCGCCAAATTGAACAAATCGGGCCTTCCATCGTGGTGGATTTTGTTGACCTGCTCCAAAAGTCCCATGACAGATGGGATGTCTTTTTCGTTTGCGAATCTTATTTCTTCCATAATAATAAACCGATTATGACTAACTTATGCCGCAGCCGGAGACGGGGTTCCATTCGGGTTGTCGTTTCCGTTGTTGTTCATGTCGATGAGCCACAAAAGCCAACGGATTGTCCTTGGAAGAACGTCCCTGATGAGGACCGTTTCTCCCGATTTCGTCGAAGCCTTCGCTTCCTCTATCAAGTCGCTCATGAGCGGCGGCACCGCTCCAAGGATTGTCTCTGTCTCCGCTTCCGAATACTGCCGCTTTTGGATTGGCGGCTTGTGCGATGAAAGGTACTCGTCCGGGTAGAATTTGCACGGTCTCCAGACTTTCTCTCCCGTCTTTCCCTTGTAGCTCGACGCTCCGAAAAGGCGGCAGATGAACGCCCTGCCTCCGTAAATCGAACAGTGGAACGGGGAGTTTTCGTTGAAGAAGAGGCAGGTGCCGTCGTCGTGCGCGAACGGAAATTCGTCCTCGGCTATCTTCATGGCGGTGAATCTCTGGTTCTCCAAGAGCCATGCCGCCATGTACAACGCCTCTCCCTCGAAGATGTCCGGCTCGAAGCCTTTGCAGCATGAGCCGCAGCCCGACGGACAGTTGAATCCGCTTTTTTTGTACCATTCGTTTTGTTCCGATGAAATGCGTTCGTACGATGCTTCCATGTCCAAAAGGACTCCATAAACGGAAGTCCCCTCAAGTTTTTCCAAAATTCCTGAAATCTGACTCATAATTTTTGCCTGCGGGCTAGAATACTGCATGGAAATGAGTTAATCAAGAATGGAATCGCACTGTCTTAGCGATTCCATTCTCGTCGACAGTGAGGGGTAACGAACTTGTCGAACAAGTCTAATTTTCTTGAATCGGATTCCTGTCTATCAAAGAGTTCACTTCCCTTCTTATTCTTATGAATTCCTCCGTGTCCTTCAGCCCCAGATTCCTTTCGTGGGGGAGGTATACTGGGATGTCCCTCTTTACGGTTCCTGGGCGGGCTGTCAGGACGAAAATCCTGCTGGAAAGGAAAACGGCCTCGTCGATGTCGTGGGTGACGAAAATCACCGTAGGCTTCTCGACCTGCCAAATCTGCCTCATAAGGACTTGCATGTCGGCTTTTGTCTGGGGATCCAGCGCGCTGAACGGTTCGTCCATCAAAAGGACTTCCGGGGAATTCGCAAGCGCGCGGGCTATCGCAACTCGCTGCTTCATCCCGCCCGAAAGCTCCTTCGAGTATGAATCCTTGAATTTCTCAAGCCCGATTATCTTCAGGTATTTGTCGACAATCTCTTCCTGCTTTTCCTTCGGCACATTTTTGAGTTTCAGACCGAACCTTATGTTGTCCCCCACGCTCATCCATGGAAAAAGCGTGTAGGACTGGAAAACCATGCCCCTGTCAGGTCCTGGGCCGATTATGTTCTTGTCCTGGATTACAATCTGCCCGCCGGAAATTTCATCAAGTCCGGCAATCATCCTGAGGAGCGTGGATTTTCCGCAGCCGGATGGGCCTACTATGCAGACGAATTCGTTTTCAAGCACATTCAGATTGACGCCGGTCATGGCCAAAGTCTCGCCTTTCGCCGAGGAGTATACCTTTTTCACATCCTTCACATAGATTTTTGAATTCGCCAAGTTCGCTTCGATGTGGTTCTGCGCTGGCTCTGCCGTCTTCTTTTTGAAAAACATCTTTTTTCTCCTTGAACTGACCGCCCGTTTTTCTCATTCCGTCCACGGAAAGAGTTTCTTGTTGATGAAGGCGAATATCCTGTCTGTCGCAAGCCCCAAAAGTCCAATCAGCACGATCCCCGCGAAGATTGCGTCGGTTTTCAGGAAACGCTGGGATTTCAGAATCGTGTAGCCGAGTCCCGAGTTCGCCGCGACAAGCTCCGCGCTCACAAGGTAGGTCCATGCCCAGCCTATCATCATCCTGAGCGTCTCCATGAGGCGGGGCAGCATGGCGGGGATTATGATTTTGAAGATGGTTTGTCCCGTTCCCGTTCCAAGTGTGTAGCCGGCGTTGATTAAATCTTCAGGAACTGACATCGCGTCGTCCGCGACCATGAGCACCAACTGGAAGAAGGTTCCTATGAAAATGACCGTGATTTTCGCGCTTTCTCCGATTCCGACCCAGACCATGATTAGTGGCACGAAGGCTGGAACCGGCATGTAGCGGATGAATTCGCATATCGGACGGATTAGGGCCTCAAGCTTTTTGAACGACCCCATGAGGATTCCCGCCGGTATTCCGAGCGCCATCGCATAGACGAACCCCAGCGTGATTCTGTAGACCGAAACCTTCGTGTTCTCCCAGAGCGAGCCGTCTTTGACGGCCTGCACGAAGTATGAGAGGACTTTCAGCGGGTTCGGGAGGAAAATCTCCTTGACAAAACCCAGTGAGCTGGCGATTGTCCAGATGGCAAGCAGCGCGAGGAAGGCGATTGTCGCAAGCGCAGTGTATTTCCTCTTGGATATGCCCTTCCTGATTTTTATTTTTATCATGCCTTGAGTCCTTTTATTGAATGAACGAGTCGTCGAGAATCCGGGCGACATTGTCTGGAACCTTGTCTATCATGCCGGTCGCTTTCAGGAATTCCGCCGATTTTTGCAGGGTGAAAGAGAGCGATGTGAAGTCCGTTCCTTCCTTGAATGTTTTCTGATTCATTTCCTTGTCGAATAGGGTGACTCCGTCCAGCATGATTGTGTATTCATCTGTCGAAAGTTCCGCACCCCTGCATACCGCGGCCATCATGCCCGGCTCCCTTCTCGAAAGTTTCCCGACTCCCTGGAACCACGAGTCTACGATTTTCTGCACGGCATCCCTGTTTTCCGCCAGGACTTTTGAAGAGACCGCCAACGTGTCGGGAATCAGTCCGGGTGTTTCTTTTGTGCTGTATAGAAGTTTTCCGCCGGAAGCGATTGCCGTTGAGAGCGTCGGTTCCCAGAGCACGGCAGCGTCCACGCTGTTTGCTATGAAAGCCGGTCCCGCGTCGTTTATCGTCATGTTCGAAAAGTTCACGTCGTCGATTGTCATTCCGTTGTCCTCAAGAATCTTGAGCAGAAACATGTGCTCAAGCGTTCCGATTTCAGTGGACACGGATTTTCCCTTCAAGTCCGCTATCGATTTGACGTCATCGTGGACCACCAGACCGTCGGCTCCGAAGGAGTTGTCGTTCACGAGGACTATCTTGAAATCGACACCCTCGTTGAATGGGGCTATGGCGTCCGATGCCGCTATGCAGATTCCGTCAAGCTGCCCTGAATAAAAGGCTGTGAGCGAATCCGAATAAACCGGGAAGAACTGGATTTTGACGCTGACGCCGTTCTCCTTGAAGATGCCCGTGCCTTCGATTCCATACCAGCCGTACCAGCCTGACATCGGACTGACTCCAAGCACGAACGGGTTCCCTTCCGTTCCCTTCGTCGCCGCTTCCTTCGCGCCTTTCGCTGCCGCTTGGACTTCGCCCTTGTCCCTGCAGCCGATGAAGAAAATCACCGCCAGCAAAATACCTGAAATTAAAAACCTTCTCATTCTTGTCTCCTTGAAAAAATAACAGTGGCCTATACAACCGCTTCGTTTCCTCTTTCTCCCGTCCTGATTCGAATTCCGTCCTTCACCGGAGACACGAAAATCTTTCCGTCTCCCGCATGGTTGGTCTTGTTCGTTTCGACTATCGTCCTCACCAGAAAATCCACATCCTGGTCGCGGACGAACATTGTCACCATGCGCTTGGCGACCAGCCTGTGGCTGACCACCTCGTTGTCGAAATCGTATTGGACCGCCTTCTTTCCGCGGCCTATGACTTCCTGCGCAGAAAGTGCGGAGAATCCTGCCTTGTCCAATGCTTCCTTCGTCTTGAAGTACATCTTAGGCCTCAAAATCACTGTGACTTCCTTCATGTGCTCTTCCTTCCTCCTAAAGACCGTCCTTTCCCGACGAGACCGTGACAGCCCGCTCGACCTCGCTTATGAAAATCTTTCCGTCTCCGTACCTGCCTTCCTTTCCGGTTTTCGCGCTTTCGCATATCGTTGCCACGACTTTCTGCTCGTCGCTGTCCTCGGTGACAAGCATTATCATTTCCTTGGGAATCTCATCGTAGTATGTGTCCCCGACTTTCAGCCCCTTCTCCTTGCCCCTCCCGAGAACGCTGGCCTTCGTGACCGCGGAGAAACCCTTCTCCATGAGCGCGTCCAGAACATCCTCGGCCTTCTCCGGCCTTACGAACGCCTTTATCATTTTCATTTGTCGCCTCCAAAAAAAGGCGCGGTTGCCCTTGTGTGCAGGAAACCGCGCCTTTGTGGTTTGATGAGGAGATTCTGCATTTTCGGCGGATTTTTATTAATTGTCCGAATGTTTGGTTTTGATGGAACTAAAGTTCCACCGACCCTGTTCACCGATGCCTTACAAAAGGACGGAAATTCTGTATCATTGAAGAAAACTGAGTTTGATTGAGAGGCGATGAAGCCGTTCCAGTGCTGTCTGGAACGGCTTTTTTTATGCCTGGCGGGGGTGCTTATGCTTAAGGAATCTGAATGGAACACGATAAATTCCATACTGCTTGATTTGTACACGGTGTGCGGCTTGAGGGAGGTCGCTTCCAAAAGCCTTTCAATCCTGCGCCTGCTCATTCCTTTTTCCAAGGGATATTTCATCTTTCTTGACGAGAAGATGGAAATCGACAGCGGTTCGTCGGTTTTCACGGGCTTTGACGACGAGTCGATTGACAGCTATGTCCAGACCTTCTACCAGAAGGACTACCTCCAGTATCTCTATTCATTCACGAGCGAATCCAGCGTCTACAGGGACTCTTCGATGATAGACGACAAGGTGAGGACCGAGACCGATTTCTACAAGTTCTTTCTGAAACCGTGCGGCATCCCGTTCGGCGCTGGAATCGTGCTGGTCAAGGAGCGGAAGGTCCTCGGCGTGTTCAACCTCTTCAGGGGGGAGAACATAGGCGACTTCTCGGAGAAGGACCTGTACATACTCAACATACTGAAAAAACATCTGGAGAACATGGTGTCGAATGCGATGTCGCATGAGGATGCCGGCGACAGGGGAATGTTCGCGCTTTTCAGGGCCGTGGAGGATTTTTCCCTCTCTTCCAGGGAGAGCGATGTCCTGAAGCTTTTGGCCGACGGTTTTTCCAACAACGCAATAAGCGAGCTGATGAACGTGAGCGTCTCCACCGTAAAGAAGCATGTCTACAACATCTTCAACAAGGTCGGCGTCAACTCTCGGACGCAGCTCCTCAACATGATATATACGAAATAGTTTTCCCAAAAAAAACGGGGAATGGAACTTTGGTTCAGTTTGGGAGCACGAAAGTTCATCCTTTTTCAGAAAAACGGTCAATGTTTGAAAAATCCTCCTGAATCTATGATTTCCAGCATGAGAATCGAATGATTCAAGGGGGATTTTTTTATGCAAAAGATATGGTCGAAGGATTTCAAGCCGGGAGAGAAATGGTCCGGCTGCATAGGCCGGCAGAAATACATCCGCTTCAAGGCTCTCGGAGACGGCGCGAATGTTTCGCTGCTGCTCTACAACATGCGCGACAGTTCGGAAAGATACAACATGCCAGACTCGTTGAAGGCGCAGTTCACGGCCCATCTCACGAAGGGCAATGTCCTGATGAGCGACAACGGCCGTGTCCTCGCTTCGATTGTGGAGGATTCCACCGGCTGGATTGACTCAATCTCCGGTGTCACCACCAGGGAGTTCACCGACTCCCAGTACGGAAAGACCAGCTATCAAGTCGAGAGGAACGATTTTCACCGCTGCGGCTACGACAACTTCAAGGTGGAGCTTGTGAGGAACGGAATGACGAAGCGGGACCTGGTTCCTTGCGTGAATCTCTTCTCAAAAGTCTATGTGGAGGACGACGGCTCGATGCATTTTGAGACAGGACATTGCAGAAATGGGGACACAATCACCCTGCGCACCGAGATGGATGTGCTCGTCTTGGTCTCCAACACGCCAAATCCTCTCGATCCTGCCACGGAATACCCTTCCGTGCCTGTCCAGATGGAAGTCTACGACGCCCCGAAACCGGATTTGACTGATTTCTGCGTCAACTTCCGGGATGAGAACTATCGGGCATTTGAGAACACCTGGGACTACTACAACCTTCTGGGGCTTTGAGACATTTTGGAGGAAAACATGCACGGATTCATAGAGAAGGAATCGGATTTGAGAATCGAGGACGCAATATACAACGAGAAGGTGGAGGCCGGACTCGGCTGGATGCGCACCATCAGGAAGGGGCAGTCTTTCAGGATAATCGACCTTGAGGGGAACCAGGCCGTGGACACGACCTTCTACAGCCTCGACGACCCGGAGGACCATTACGGGGCCGTCCAGACAATCGTCGCCCAGAAGAACATCTACCTGACGACAGGCTCCATCCTCCGAACAGAGAGTGGAAGACCCATCCTCAAAATCACCGCCGACAAGACCGGCCGTCACGACACGCTCGGGGGAGCCTGCTCCTGCCAGAGCAACACGGTCCGCTATGCGCGCGAGAAGGAGTACATGCATTCCTGCCGCGACTCCTTCATGCTTCAGCTGGCTGACTGCGGCTACGACATAAGGAAGCGGGACCTTGCCCCCAACATCAATTTTTTCATGAATGTTCCAATCACCAGGGACGGATACTACAAGTTCGACGACGGTGTCTCGGCCCCCGGAAAATATGTGGAGATGCAGGCGCTTGAGGACGTTGTCGTCCTGATTTCCAACTGTCCGCAGCTCAACAATCCGTGCAACGCCTACAATCCGACCCCAATCCAGTGCGTGGTTTGGGACAGGGCTTAGTTTTCAGAGGAGGAATCTCATGTTTTCAAAAATACTGATTGCGAACCGCGGCGCGATTGCCGTAAGAATAGAGCGCACGCTCAAGAGGATGGGGATAGAAAGTGTGGCCGTCTATTCCACTGCCGACAGGGACTCCCTCCATGTGGAGAATGCCGACGAAGCCGTCTGCCTGGGCGATGGCGGCGCGAAGGAGACCTACCTCGACAGTGGCAAGATAATTTCCGCCTGCAAGAAGACTGGCGCGCAGGCTGTCCACCCTGGATACGGTTTTCTGAGCGAGAACACGGAGTTCGCCAGGAGCTGCCGGGAGAACGGAATCGTCTTCATCGGCCCTGACAGCCGGCAGATAACCGAGTTCGGCCTGAAGCACCGGGCGCGGGAAATAGCGGGCAGGGCCGGAGTACCACTGCTTTCAGGAAGCGGCCTTCTCTCAAGCGCGGACGAGGCGGCGGAGCAGGCCTTGAAGGTCGGATACCCTGTGATGCTCAAGAGCACGGCCGGCGGCGGCGGAATTGGAATCAGGATTTGCGAGAACGAAGAGGAGCTTTTGGGGGCCTTCGACAAGGTCCGTCATCTGGCGCAGGCCAATTTCAACGATGGAGGTGTCTTCCTCGAAAAGTACATAAGGCGGGCGAGGCACATAGAAGTGCAGATTTTCGGCAACCAGTACGGAGAGGTGACGGCACTCGGCGAGCGAGACTGCTCGGTCCAGAGACGCAACCAGAAGGTCGTCGAGGAGTCTCCCGCCCCGAACATAAGCGACGGGGTGAGAAGCCGCATGTACGAGGCCGCGGAGAGCCTTGCAGGGGCCGCAGGCTACAGGAGCGCGGGCACTGTCGAGTTCTTGTACGACGAGGATTCCAAGGAATTCTACTTCCTCGAGGTGAACACGAGACTGCAGGTCGAGCATGGAATCACGGAAGAGGTGCTGGGAATCGACCTTGTTGAATGGATGGTGAGGGAGGCCGCCGGGGAGTTGAGGAACCTGAAGTCTCTGGTCGGCAAGCCTGAAGGGCACGCAATCGAGGTCAGAGTCTACGCTGAGGACTGCCTGAACAACTTTCGCCCATCGACCGGAAAAATCGACAAGGTTGAATTCTCACCGCTGGCCAGAGTCGAGACCTGGATAAGGGACAACGTGGAGATATCTTCGCTCTACGATCCGATGCTGGCGAAACTCATAGTCCATGCGCCCACGAGAGACGGGGCCGTGGAGAAGATGGGGAGGGTGCTTTCCGAGTCGAAACTCTATGGGGTCACGAACAACATGGAA
>CAMHLH010000063.1 GCA_946185925.1 uncultured Treponema sp. | reverse complement strand
GGCCGGTGTTTCCGAGCAGGTTGCAGCTTCCGCTCGTGACAAGACCGAGCACGACAGACTGTCCGTTCGCCTTCGCCTTGAGCGCGCTGATTCTGGACTCGAAGCCCTTGAATTTGGACGCGACATCCTTCTCCTTTCCAAAAATCGAAGCGATTGAGGATGCGTTCTTCTTCACGCTCTCCACAAGCCCGATTTTCATGTCGGTAGAAAGATAGACGACCGGCGCGATTTTAGAAAGCTCGTCGTACTTCGATGCGAGTCTGCCGCCGATGAAAATCACGTCAGGCTCGCACTCGAAGACCGCCTCCATGTCAGGCGTCTTTATGTTGCCGATGTTCTTGATTTTCTTGTTCTTGTCGGGTGAATATTTTGAAAGATAGTCGATGCTCGTAGTCGCCGAACCGACCACGCGGCTTCCAAGCCCCAGATTGTCGATTATGTCTAAAGCCGCGAGGTCGAGAATCGCGACTCGCTTCGGGTTGTAGGGGACGCTCACGGTCGTTTTCTCGTTCTTTCCGTTGAGCGTTTCGATTGTGACAGTCTTCGCCTTTGCGAAAACTCCGATTGAAGCGGACAAAGCAAGCGCCGCAACAACAGATACAATTTTTTTCATAAAAACTCCTTTGGGCTTCACGCCCATTTTTTTTCTTTTTTTCAATAGTAGATTGTCATCGGTTTTCCGTTGACCTGCATTATTTCAAAATCGACTTGATAGATTGACGAAAGGACTTCCTTCGTGATTACTTCCTCCACGGTGCCGAATTTTGCAATCCGACCGTCCTTCATTGCGCAGACGTAGTCGCTGTAGAACGAAGCGTAGTTTATCTCGTGGAGAACGAGCACCACCGTCTTTCCAAGCTCGTCGCACAAACGACGCACCATCCTCATCATCTGCGTGGCGTGGTAGATGTCGAGGTTGTTTGTCGGCTCGTCAAGGAGAATGACTTTCGTGTCCTGGGCAATCACCATCGCGATGAACGCCCTCTGCCTCTGCCCTCCCGAAAGCTCGTCGATGAACTTGTCCTGCAGTTCCCCAAGTTCCATGTAGGCTATCGCCCTGTCGACAATCTCGTAGTCCTCTTTTGAAAGGCGGCCCGCGCTGTGCGGAAATCGCCCGAACGAGACAAGCTCGCGCACGGTGAGCTTCATCTGCACATTGTGCGACTGCGTGAGAATCGACAGCCGTTTCGCAAGTTCCCCGCTCTTCCATTCCTTCAGGTCCTTTCCGTCGAAATACGCAGCTCCCCCGCTCCGCTCCACAAGCCGGGAGATTATCCCCATGAGGGTGGACTTTCCGGCTCCGTTCGGTCCAATCAGGGAAATCACGGACTTCTCCGGAAATTCAAGCGTCACTCCGTCGAGAACGATTCTGTCGTCATATTTTTTTGAAAGATTCTGGACTTTCATCTTCACCCCCGTTTTTCAGTATGGTTTCCGTTTCACAAGCAGAAGGTACAAAAAGTAGATTCCGCCGCCTGTCGTTATGAAAACACTCACCGGAATGTTGTAGGAAAAAATCCGCTCCACAAGGAACTGGCCTCCCAAAAGCACAATCATGCCGAACAAAACGGAAGCGGAAATCAAAAGCGAATGCCTGTACGTCTGCATGAGCTGCCTTGAAAGATTCGCTATAATCAGCCCAAGAAAAGCGAGCGGCCCCACGAGGGCAGTCGCCACGGTCATGTACAAGGTCACGGCGAACAAAAGCCGCCTTATGCTCCTGTCGTAGTCGATTCCGAGATTCACCGCCTTGTCCTTGCCGAGTGTGAGCGCATCCAAGAGGCGCAGGTCCTTCCAAAAAAACAGCGCGACCAGAAAAAGCACCACCGCGCTGAAAAGAATCAGGCTCGTGTTCGCGTTGTCGAAGCTCGCCACGAGAGTTGTCAGCAGGGTGTCGTAGGCATTCGGGTCCATCATCCGCGTCATCGTGGACTGCAAGCTTGAGAAGAGCGAGGTGAGGACGGTGCCTATCAAAATCACGTAGAGGACGTTGCTGCCCGTCTTCTTGAACATGTAGCTGTAGATGACCATGCCCACAACCGCCATGATTGCCAAGTCCACGGAGAAGGCGATTTGCTTGTTCGTCACGAGGACGCTCGCGGCTCCGGCAAAGAAATAGACGAGCGTATGGACGAGCGTGTAGAGGGCGTCCATGCCGAGCAGGCAGGGAGTCACAATCGTGTTGTTGATGACGGACTGGAAGACGATGGACGCGCTGCCGATTGAGAAAGCCGTGAGCGCGATGACAATCAGCTTGGGAATCCGCTTCTCCAGCTGGTAGTGCAGAAGCCGCTCGTTTGAGAAGCGCAGACCGAAGACTGTGTACGCGGCCGCGACCAAGAGCGTGACCGCCAGCATAATCAAGATTTTCGACATTCCAGAAAGATTTTTCTGCTTCATGTCACTTTTCCTCCCGCGAAAAAGACTCGCTCCGTTTTTTTTCAAGCCGAATCGCCTTCCTTCCGTGCTTGAGGCGGTAGAAAAGCAGGGCGATGAAGAGAATTGAACCGAAGATTCCAACAATCAGCTCGATTGGAAGCTCGTATGGAAAAATGACGAGGCGGGCCAAGATGTCGCAGAAGAGGACGAAGACGGCCCCCAGAAGCGACGTGTCCAGAATCGTCCCCCGAATCCTGTCGCCCTTGTAGAGCGCGACGATGTTCGGGACGATTAGCCCGATGTAGGAAATCGAGCCGACAACGACGACGATGCTTGCGGTTATGGCGGCCGCAATCGTAAGCCCCATGAAAAGCACGACGTCGTAAGGAACGCCGAGGTTCCTTGAAAATTCCCTGCCCATGCCCACGATGTTGAAGTGGTTGGCGAAAAGACAAGCGAGCAGGACGAGGGGGACGACGAGATAGACGATTTCGTAGTTTCCCCGAATCACCAGGGAAAAATGCCCCACAAGCCAACTCGAAAGAGACTGTGTCATGTCGAATTTGTAGGAGAGGAAGCCCGTCACCCCGCGGATGATGTCGCTGAACATGATGCCCACAAGCGGAACCATGATGACGTCCTTGAAGCGGATTCTCTGGATGAAAAGAACGAAAACCCACGTTCCGGCAACGGCCGCCGCGAACGCGAAAAGAGCGCGCCCCCAAAGAGTCGAGTTCGGCATGAAGAGCAGGGCGAAAAGGATGCCGAGCTGCGCGGATGAAATCGTAGCCCCCGTCGTGGGCGAGATGAATTTGTTCATGCAAAGCTGCTGCATAATCAGCCCGGCGATGCTCATCCCGACGCCGGTGCACAAAATCGCGAGCAAGCGGGGAACGCGGGAAGCCAGAAAGATTTTCCATTGGAGACTGTCAGCCCGCAAAAGCCCCCGAAAATCCACATCTATCACCCCAATGAAGAGTGAAGCCACGCCCAGAGCGACAAGCGCGGCAAGAAGAATCCATGTCGCAGTGTTTTTTTTCATAATTGTCCTTTTTTTCAATGAGGTCGCCAAAAAGGCGAAGTGGGTGCAAGTCTATATTCTTTTGTTAGTCATAGTCAACTTTTGTTAGCGGAACATGACAATTTTTCGCAACTAGAGTTTTCACTCCTTGCTCAAGAAAAATCTTGCTGATAAAGTCGGCGAAATCAAAAAAAACAAGGAGTTAGCCATGGCTAATTACAAAAAAGTGCTTGCGGGAGCGACGGCGGCGTTGCTCTCGGCTGGGGTGTTCGCGCAGGAATCTGCATCGGGCGACGACGTGATTGTCGTCACTGCCGCGAAAGTGGAGCAGAAAGCCGAGGACACTGTAGAGAAAGTTACAATCATCACGGAGGAGGACATCGAAAAGTCGGGTGCGCACACCTTGAACGATGTCATCAACTCGATTCCGGGCGTGAGCTATATCGGCCGCTCGGTTGGAAGTTCGGAGCCGCTGCAGATGAACGGCTTCACGGACGAGTACGTCAAGATAATGATTGACGGCGTTGCGGTCTCCCGCTCGGGAAACGCGAACATTCTCGAACAGACGCAGCTCGACAACATCGACCACATCGAAGTCCTGAACGGCTCGTCTTCCGCGCTATACGGTTCCGACGCAATCGCGGGCGTCATCAACATCATCACAAAGAAGAACAGGGAAAAGAGATGGGGCTTCCAGGCGAAGCAGGAATTCACTTCAAGCGGCGACATCTCTGGAGAAGCGGGCGTTTCGTTCAATTCGGAAAAAGGCTTGTTCGCGCAGGCTTCGCTCGGCTACTACCACTCCGACGGCGACTACGACTGGGACGAGTACGTTCCTTCATCGACTTCGGCAGAAGCGAGCGGAAGCGGAACAACGTCCGAGGACACAACGGCTTACAGGTACAAGAGCTACACGAATCCGATGGAGTCCGACTATTCAGGACACGCCACAGTGGGCTACAAAATCGACGAAGGCAGGGAGGTGAGCGTGACCGGAAACCTCTCGACCACGGACAGCGAATCGTACAAATCCACAAGCGCGGGAAGCTACGACCACAGGGAGACCGTGCAGGGAAGCGTAGTCGCAAGGACAGACTGGGCTTTGAACGACACGAACGCCCTGTCAGGATTCTTCTCTTTCGGACACTACGGAGTGCCTACGGAGACGGCCCCATTCGACGGAACAAGCGAAGTCACAGACTCTGAATCGAAATACCGCGACTACGAAGGCGAAATCCAGTACAAGAACGACATGCTTGAGAACAACTCGTTCCTTGCGGGTCTGAACATAATCGGCTCGACCTACGACGCAGACGGAGAAGACAGCCACAAGTCGCTCTTCGCAGCCCTTTTCGCGCAGGACATCATCACTCTCGGAAAACTTCAGCTCATTCCAGGAGCCAGGCTGAACATGGTCTTCCCGGTGGACGAGAGCGAGGCCGCGGAGGACGAAGAGTTGAGCGTGAACGCCACGCCAAAGCTCGCCGCCAGATACGATGCCAGCGATTCATTCGTCATCAGGGCTTCGGCCGGCATGGGCTACAGGGTTCCTACATTCACGCAAAAGTACAGCACGTTCTACAAAGGACACGGCGACCCGAACCTCAAGCCGGAGACCTCGTACACTGCGAACCTCGGATTCGACGCGAAACCTGCCGACGGCCTGAAAATCAGCGTGAACGGATTCGGAACCTACGTCGACGACATGATTGAAAGGGTCATGTACTCCACACCGAAAGGAGTCGGAAACCCATACGGAAACTACAACTTCTACAGAATCTACGAGAACCTGGACAAAGTGATTTCTTCGGGAGTGAACGCGCAGATTGACTGGCAGAACAACGACTGGAATGTCTCCCTCGCCTACAACTTCCTCTATTTCAGGCAGTGGAGCGACGACGAGGATGATTGGGTGAAAGTCTCTGGAAAGATTCCGCACCAGGTGAAGCTCTCCACGACCTACACAGTGCCGGCTTCAAAGACGGCCCTCAACCTGAACGGCTACTGGTACGCGCCTCGCCCGACATACGACGCGACGGGAGCGTACACGAGCATGACAGCCGACTACCTCGTGGTGAATTTCAGAATCGACCAGCCGATTCCGAGCACGCACGCGACAATCTACGCATCCGTGAACGATTTGTTCAACAGCTTCTCGTTCACCGACTCAAGCGACGACGTGAGCATGAAGGACTCGTACACGGGAGTGCGCCGCTCTTTCACAATCGGAGCTAAATACAACTACTAAGGCGAGAGGCGATTTCGTCGAGAATCGCATCGGACACGGCATCCTTCGACATGATTTCAAGCTCCTTCACGGAGTCCTTAGTTATCATCGTGACGATGTTCGTGTCCGTGCCGAAACCGGCGCCGGCGACTTTCAAATTGTTGGCGACAATCATGTCGAGGTTCTTCTTCTCAAGCTTCTTCCTGGAATTCTCCAGCATATTCTGCGTTTCCATGGAAAAGCCGCAGAGGAACTGCTTTGTCTTCCGTTCGCCCAACGCCTTCAGAATGTCGTCGGTGCGCTCAAGCTCTATTGAGGTGTCGTCGCTCCCCATCTTCTTGATTTTCTCGTCCACATAATTTTTCGGGCGGTAGTCGGCCACGGCGGCGGCCTTCACCACAATGTCGCTGTCCGAAAAATTCTCGCACACCTTTTCGAACATCTCCTTCGCGCTCCTGACATCGATTCGGCGGACGAAAAGCGGAGTCTCAAGAGAGACAGGGCCGGAGACAAGGACGACATCGGCTCCACGGCGAGCGGCGGCGGCGGCTATGGCGAAGCCCATCTTTCCAGTCGAGCGGTTCGTTATGAATCTCACCGGGTCGATGTCCTCCTGCGTGGGGCCCGCCGTCACGAGCACGCGCTTTCCGGCGAAGTCATTCTTTCTGTTCAGTTCAAAGAGAATGTGGCGGAAAATCACCTCAGGCTCCGGCATCTTTCCCTTGCCGTCGTCACCGCAAGCAAGATAGCCAGACGCGGAGTCGATTATCTTCATTCCGTAGGATTCGCATTTTTTGAGGTTGTCCTGCGTGATTGGATTCATGAGCATGGCCGTGTTCATGGCAGGGGAAATGAGTTTGGGGCAGGTCGCCGCCAAGAAAGTGGTGGAGAGCATGTCGTCCGCAAGGCCGTTGGCGAGCTTCGCGATTGTGTTCGCGGTTGCCGGAGCCACCACGAAGATGTCGGCCTTTTTCGCGATGGAGACGTGCCCCACCTTGAACTCGAAGTTGCGGTCGAACGTGTCGAAAAGGCACTTGTGCCCTGTCAAAGTCTCGAACGTTATGGGGTTTATGATGTTCCTCGCGTGTTCGGTCATTATCACATGCACGTCGGCGTGGTTCTTCACGAGCAGGCTCGCGAGGGAAGCGG
Organism: uncultured Treponema sp.; assembly: GCA_946185925.1. Lineage (GTDB taxonomy): Bacteria > Spirochaetota > Spirochaetia > Treponematales > Treponemataceae > Treponema_D. The sequence continues at coordinate 3,372 of CAMHLH010000063.1, read as the reverse complement.
CCTTGTAGGCGGCGATGGAGCCGGTCACTCCAAGCACTACGGTTTTGTTCTTCAACATTTTTTTCTCCTTGCCAAAAAAATCAATAAGGCTGTTTTAGTGGTTGTGTTCGCATTTGTTTAGTTTGAAGCGGTCGACTTCAGGGCAGTATTTTCTCAATCCCAGATAGTACGCGTCCAAATCAGAAAGGATGTTCGTTATCTTGTGGTAGTGCACGCCGCCAAGCTTCATGTCGCTTATCGTGTACATGATGTCGTTCTTGTGGTTCTTCGCGCAGTAGTCCACGAATTCCTGAGAGAAGCCGTTCCTTGAGTCGGCGTAGTACAAATCCTTCGCCCCGAAAATATGGAGCATCTCGTGGGCGTAAATCGAAGGCGGTGTCTCGTTCTTGTCGCGGTACCTGTAGACGTAGACGATTTCATACGGCCTCTTCATTCCCTCATAGAACGAACGGGCCGCTGGTGGAACCGGATTGGAGCGGGGAGTGTTCACATAGACCATGAAGAAGATGTTGTCGGTGTTGAAGTTATCTTTTATCCAGTTCAGATTGATTTTCTCATCTATGTACTTCCAAATGGCGGCGTCGTTCACGTTCCAGTCGGTCAAATCCACGTCGAATTTCGCCTTGTAGTAGATTCCTCCGTTCTCGAAGAAGTTGTATATGAAATTCGGCTTGGCTCCGTACTTTTTCACGCTCGACTTTATCCAGGCGGTCGCCACGTCCATGTAGTTCATCACGTCGAGGGCGTATGTGTTGACCCTGTCCTTGCCCCACGTCGTGTAAACATCGTCGGCGAATATCGAAACGACCACGATGTTCCCGTCCAAGTCCTTACCCGACCCGTCTTTGCATGAGACCGCCCATGACGAAACGGAAGAAAAAATCAGGAAGAAGAAAGCAAAAAAAATTTTCCCACATTTCATGCTTTTCATTATAACGATATAATTCACCGCATGGAAAACCAAAACAATCCAACTGAAGACAACGAGACGAACGAGAGGTTCATCGCGCTGGAAATGAAAGTGGCCTACATGGAAGACTTCATCAACAAGCTGCAGGAAGTCTGCGTGGAAAACCAAAAGACAATCGAAATTCTGAGACAGGAGAACAAGATTCTCTCGGGACGAATCCAGGATTTGTCGGACAACATCGAAATTCCAAACAGGAAACCACCACACTATTGATTCAATTCCCCTAGAACGAACGGGAAAAGCAAGAGGATTTTTATGAAAGTAAAAGCGAGCACGCAATACAAGCGCGAAAACAAGAAGGATTACGGAAAGGAGCGCATCGAGATTCTTTTCGAGGACGAGAACATCTGCGTCATATTCAAGCCGACGGGAATGTTGAGCTGCCCTTACCCCGGAAGCAGGGCGAGGACGGCGCAGGACGCTTTGGAGCAGATTATGAGGAAGAAGGGGGAACTGAACGCGAACCACAAGCCACTTGTCGTGCACAGGCTCGACAGGGACACGAGCGGAGTCATGATGTTCGCCCTCACGGAAAAAGCTCAGAAGACGATAATGGACACCTGGCACGACATGGTGACCGAACGGCTCTACCACGCGGTCGCCGAGAACCCGAAGGACGAGCGGAAAGCCCTCCCCGACTCCGGGCTCATAGACGACCCGTTGGCGTTCAACGCGCACAACGTGGGCTACGTTCCAAAAATCGGCAAGGGCGATTCCTCCGACAAGACCAAAACAGTCCCGGCGAGGACGCACTTCCGCGTGGTCGAGCGGGGAAAGACGCACACCCTCTTCGAGCTTTCACTGGACACCGGAAAGAAGAACCAAATCAGGGCTCACCTTTCTAGCAAGGGCTACCCGCTCGCCGGCGACGAGAACTACAGGGCAAGGACGGACCCTTTCCACAGGCTCGCCCTCCACGCCCGCACGCTCGAATTCATCCATCCGTTCACGCAGAAGAAGATGATGTTCCAGGTGCCGGAGCCTGAGGAATGGCTTGAGTATGTGAAGAAAGGCGATTTCCACCCGGAGACCCCGATTTGGAACAAGGAATTCGAGGAAAGCAAGAAGAGCGAAAGAAGAAATTCAAAGAGAGACAACGGAAACGTGATTTTGGGAGAGAGGAGAATCTCCGCGAAGGACAAGGCGCATTCGAATTTCATAGAACTTGGAAAGAAGCGCAGATAGGATTCCAGACGGAGGAGAATCCACACAAAACAAAGCACTTTTAAGGAAAGCAAGACACATGAGGAAAATCCATCTTCCAAAGAACTTTTTCACTGTCGCCTGGTGCGTGTTCCACTTCGGCATCCTGGCGATTTTTTTGACCACGCTGATTTTCTACAAGAAAATCACGTTCGACGGCAACCTGAACTCCATGTACCCGGAGAATTCGATGAACAAGGCGGCGAAGATTGCCGACGCGAACATCACGAATTCCGGGGTCAAGAACAACTACATACTCGTAGGCAGCGAAGATTTCTCAAAGGCGAAGGAGACGGCGGAGAAAGTCGTCTCGGAGCTGCAGAACTACCCCGCGCAGTTCGAAAAGCTCGTGCTTGACATAGACGAGAGTTCAGCCGACGAAATCGAAAGCTTCTCGCACGAGTGGAGGTACAACCTGCTCGACAGCGGCACTGTGGCGGAACTTTCCACGAAGGAAGGAGCTGAGGCTTTCGCCTACAACACGCTCTCGGAAATCTACTCGGGCTTCTCAATCTCAAGCCTCGACCATCTGGACGAAGACCCTTTCCTGCTCGGCTCAAAGAACATCAAGAACGTCATGCAGGCGATGATGGACTCCGGCACCTCCATGCGCCCGAAGGACGGCGTGATGGCGACGAACTACGAGGGCGTCTGGTACGTCATGATTCAGGCGATTGTCACTGACGCGGGCGCGTCCATGTCCAAGACGAACGCGGCTCCCGTCATCTACCAGGTCTGCGGGCCGCTTGAGAAGGACGGCGTGAAATTCGTCTTCAACGGCGTGAACTTCCACAGCCAGGCTTCGTCGAGTTCCGCCCTCAACGAGACTTCGTTCATCGGAATCATCACCACGTTCATCGTGGTCTTCCTGATTCTGTCGATTTTCGGAAGCTTGAAGCCCCTCGTCTGCTCGCTCTTCTCGATTTTCGTCTCCATGTTCATAGCGTTCTGCATGACGCACGCGATTTTCGGCAACATGCACGTCATCACGCTGCTTTTCGGAACGTCGCTCATCGGCTCTTCAATCGACTACAGCGTGCATTATTTCGTCTGCTGGAAGCACAACAAGCACCTGAACTCCCCGCAGAAAATCCGCATGCACCTGTTCAAGGGCCTCATCCTCTCCCTGCTCTCCACTGAAATCTGCTACGCGTTCCTCTGCACTGCACCGTTCGCCATGCTCAAACAGATGGCTGTCT
>CAMHLH010000062.1 GCA_946185925.1 uncultured Treponema sp. | reverse complement strand
AGAGCTTGAAGCAGAAGCCGACGAAGCCGATGAAGATTTAGAAGATGCCGTCGATTTCGTAGAAGAGTATGACGAGCTGGATGATGCAGAAGAAGACGAAGAAGAATATGACGGTTTTGAAGCCGATGAAGACGAGCTTTTCGAAGAATACGAAGAAGAAGACTCGGCCGCGGCTGTTTTCGCGCTCTCAATCTGGGCGGCGGTGAAATCGTTCTTGGCGGACACGCTTGAAGAAACTGACGAAGACGAAGAGATTTTGTTCAAGTCGATTGTTGTAGGCTCGTTGGAAGCCGCGTTTGCGACTTCAGCATCCGAGGCGAACACAGAATCCGCCAAAAGCGGGTCGGCAGGCGCAGTCGCCGTTGCAGCAGAATCGAAAGGCTTCATGTCGGAAAGGTCGAAGACGTCGCTTGAACTGTCGTTCGCCGCATCCAATGTATTTTCGAACGGAGAGTCAGGAATTTCGTCGACTGTGGAGCCGTCGCTCAAAGCAGATTCGGAGAACTGTCCCAGCCCTTCCTCGTTCCACCCGTCGTTGGGATTGTAGTCGGAAGCGTATGAATCGTCGGTCTTCCCCTTGTTTACGGCCGGAGAATACAAGACGACAGCGGCTCCTATCACCACAAGAAGAAAGATTCCAGCTGCAGCCATTATCCACAAAGTTCTTCTCTGATTCTGGCTTCCAGGTCCTATGATTGGTTCGTCATTTTTCACGTCACCCATAAATATCCCTCGATTTTTTGTTGAAAGAGCGCGTTTTATTCCGCATTTTTCAATTCACAGATTTTTTTCATCAATTTTTCTTCAAGCGCACACAAGTCGCCCGTGTTATTGACTTTAAATGTATCGGCATTTGATTTCTTATATTTAGAGAAGAGATTTCTCTGAGACCAAAAGCGTTGCAGAATGTTCAGGACGCTGATTCCGTCGCGCTTTCTCGCCCGAAAAAGCCGGGTCAGAATCGGCGCGTCGATGAAAATCACCGCATCGCATTTTTTCACGGAAGAGATTTTGTGGAGGACGGTGGCGTTCACCACCAAATCCTTCCCGCTGTTTCTGTCGATGAATTCAATTATCTTCCTGTCGACCTCGGGAAAGACGATGGACTCCTGCAAAGCGAGAAGCACCTTGTCGGAGAAGATGAGCTTTCCGAGACTGCGCCTGTTCAAAGTTCCGTCGCCGTTCCGCAAGTCGATTCCTTTTTTCGCGGCGAACGGATTGAACGTGGAAATGACCCTCTCCTGAAAATTCCGCTCAAGAAGAATAGTGTGCACAACCTTGTCGGCATCGATTGAGACAAAGCCGTGTTTTTCGAGAATGTCGGAGGCGGCGTTTTTTCCAGCCGCCATGCAACCAGTGACGCAGATGACCATCAGTGGAATTCCCCCCAGTTTTTGCCGGACTCAATCGAGACACGGAGCGGGACGGAAAGACGGAAAGCGTGCTCCATCTTGTCCCTCACGAGCGCGATTGTGTCGGAGACCGCCTTCTCGTCGTCGTCGCACTCGAAAATCAGCTCGTCGTGCACCTGCAAAAGGAGCTTCGCCCCTGTCGGGTTCTTCCGAAGAGCCTCGTCAACGTCCAGCATCGCCTTCTTCACGATGTCGGCCGCGCTGCCCTGAATCGGCGAATTCTTGGCCATCCTGATTGCGGCCTCGCGCACGTTCATGTTGGAAGCCGAGATGTTCTTTATCTCGCGCCGCCTGCCCGAAATCGTCGTGGTGAAGCCAGTGTCCTCCGCTTCCTTCACCGTCCTGTCAAAGAAATCCTTCACGCCGGAATAGATTTGGAAGTAAGCGTTTATGAAGTCGTTCGCCTCGTGGAAGCTGATTTTCAAGTCGTTGGAGAGCCGGTACGCGCCCATTCCGTACATGATTCCGAAGTTGAACGTCTTCGCGTTGCGCCTCTGCTCCGCCGTCACATCCTCCATCGGAACCCCGTAGATGAGCGAAGCCGTGGACTTGTGCACGTCCACGCCCTCGTTGAACGCGGCGCAGAGGTTCTCGTCCCCGCTCAAGTGCGCGAGGACGACAAGCTCAATCTGGGCGTAGTCCGCGCTGATGAGGACTTTTCCCTCCTCGGCAGTGAACGCGCTCCTTATCCGTCTTCCAGCCTCCTCGCGCACAGGAATGTTCTGCAGATTCGGCTCCCTGCTCGAAAGCCTTCCCGTGGCGGTCCCCGTCTGGATGAAGCTCGTGTGGATTCGCCCGTTCTCGTCGGCAAGCCCCGGAAGGGCGTCAACATAAGTCGACAAGAGCTTGCTCTTTCCGCGGAAGTCGAGGATTTTTTCCACGATTGGATTTTTCGAAAGCGATTTGAGGGACTCCTCGTCCGTTGAATAGGAGCCGGACTTGGTCTTTTTCTTCCCTTTCAATCCCATCTCGTCAAAAAGGACAGTTCCAAGCTGTTTTGTGGAAGAGATGTTGAACTCGTGCCCTGCCATCGAGAAAATTTCAGCCTCAAGAGCCTTTATCGAAGAGGAAAGCTCAACCGAGTATTCTTCGAGTTTTTCCGGGGAGATGTGGATTCCCTCGATTTCCATTTTCGCGAGAACCGGCAGCACCTTCATCTCGCTTTCGAAAACCGAATCCAGTTTGTTGTCAGAAAGCTCCTTGGAGAGCGAAGAATGGAGCTGGAGAGTGAAGTCAGCGTCCTCCGCGCCGTAGTTCGCGGCGATGTCAAGGGGAACGTCGGCGAAAGACTTCCCCTTCTCCACGATTTCAGCGAATTCCATGCCCTTGAGCTTGAGATTCTTTTCAGAGAGGAATTCCAAAGAGAATGCGTTCTTCTCAGAGCGGTCGGGCTCCAGGACCCATGCGGCAATCATCGTGTCGAAGATTTTCGCTTTTGAGGAAAAGAAGAAGTCGAACGAGCCGAAATCGACGCAGCCAGAGCAATTCTCTTTTTCACAAGCGGAATCGTCTTCAAACTCCGCGAACAAATCCATTTCGTCGTCGACTTTTTTCACGCGCGCCTTGATTTTCGCGTCCGCGTTTCCACCGCAGAAACAGTTGTAGTAGAGAACCTCCAAATCGAATTTCGCGTTGTGCATGACAATCGTCACAGGAGAGTCGAAGAGTTTCTTGAGAGCGTCGAAAGCGTCTTTTTTGCCGATGAGCGGAGCCTCGTTTCCGTTCGCGACGAGGGGCACATAGATTCCACTGCCCCTTTCAAAGCTCAACGAAAAACCGACCAGGTCTGCGGTTCGGGTTTCCAAGGAATCGGTCTCGGTGTCGAAGGCCACGACCGCCTTTTCGACTGCGCTATCGACGAAAGAAAGAAGCTCGTCCTTGTCGGTCACGCACTTGTAGTTCCCCTTGTTCCGAACGATGGACTCCTCCTCAGAAAGCGTGAAAGCGTCGTCAGCCAAAGCGGCGAACAGGCCGGACACTTTCGGAAGGGAAAAAGACTTGAGTTCTTCCGAAGCCGCCTTGTAGTCGAAATCCGCCACGAAGAACGACCGGTAGTCGATTCCGCCATTCTCAAAATCCCCAAGGGGGGCGTCGTAGCGGAGGCTGATGAGTTCCTTCGAGAAGAAGGCGTTGTCCTTGTCCGCGCGCACTTTCTCGCCGATTGCGCCCTTGATTTCGGAAGCGTGCTCGTAGAGTCCTTCGACAGAGCCGTACTGGCTTATGAATTTCACGGCGGTCTTGTCGCCAACGCCCTTCACGCCCGGAACATTGTCGGCTGTGTCGCCGGTGAGGCTCAGAACGTCGCAGATTTTCGACGGAGGAACGCCCCACTCCTCCAGAACGCCGTTGGAATCGACTTCCTCCCACATCTTCGTCTTGTCCTTTTTTCCGGGACGCAGGATTTTCACGTTGTCGTCCACCAACTGCAGCAGGTCCTTGTCAGCGGAGAGGACGAAGACCTTGAGGCCGTCGGCGGCGGCTTTTTTCGAGAGTGTCGCTATCACATCGTCGGCCTCGAAACCCTCGGCGCGGATTGCGGGCATCTTGAGTGACTCCAGAATTTTTTCTATCCATGGGAACTGCGCCTTCAAGTCGTCGGGGGTCTCCGCGCGGTTCGCCTTGTACTGCTCGTATTTCTCATGACGGAACGTGGGAGACTTTGAATCGAGGGCGACGACCATCATGTCGGGCTTGAGGTTCTTGAGAGTTGAAGCGAGATTGTTGAAAAAACCGTGGACTGCGGAGACATTCTCTCCGTTTCTGTTTGTGAGGGGGCGTTTTACGAAAGCGTAGTATTCTCGATAAATCAGCCCGTAGCTGTCCAATATAAAAATAGTCTTGTCTTTCAAATCGATATTCATATTCTTGAATTATACACGAACAAACTTCCATGATAAAATAATGATATTGGAGAATGTTATGGTCAAAATGAAAATGCTATTTGTTTCAGCAATCGCCATGCTGCTGTTGCTTTCATGCGACAAGAAACAGCTCGAACCGGAATCGAGGGAAGTCTTCGGTTCCATGTGCATGGTGAACCTCTACGAAAGCGGAACGGAAAAACTCTACGGCAAGATTTTCGGAAGACTGGAGGAAATCGACAACACTTTTTCGTCGGACGAGAAAACCGTGGAAAATTCCAGCAGAGTGTTCCAGCTCGGAAACGAGACGAAGAAGTACCACTCGGAGAAAGGTTTCGCAATCGAGGAGATAAAGGAAATAGCCAAAAAGGCGAACGTCAAGTGCATGATTGTGAACCTGAACGGCAAAGTCTTCGTCCAAGGCTCAAAGACGGACAAAACGCCATGGAGAATCGGCATCAAAAACCCGGCCAACCCGAACGGAATTTCGATTGCGGTGCTGACAGGAATCAACAACGCCTCGGTGATGACGAAAGCCGAATTCGCTGACGAGATGAACACTAGCAGAAAATACCCGTCAGTCACGGTGATAGGCACAGACAGCATCTACGCGGACAACTGCAGCTCCTACATATTCGACCTACTCAACAGCGACCTGCCGGAAGAAGCGCGCAGGGACAGCTCAACCGATGAAAAAATCAGCGAAATCTGCGAGCGGCTGCGGAAACGGGAGAACAAGCTCGTAATCGTCGACGCCGACGGAAGAATTTTCGCCTCCAAGGAACTTGAAGGCTATCTTGGAGCAAGCCTCGACGACTACGAAATCGTCTTCAAATAAAAGAAAGAATCAGATGTAGTGGCGGATTTCCGTGTGGTCGATTGTCTTCATCTTCACGGCCGTTATGTAGCTCGCGTAAATCGCGCTCGTCACGTCGAACACCGCCGCGAAAGAACAGAGGACAGGAGCCGCGGACTTCAGGAGAAGATAGCCGGCGGCCATACCTCTTCCGTACATCGTGCAGAGGAGGGTCAGGGCAACGAAAGTCCCGCCAGACGGAATCGCGCACAAAATGAACGAAATGAAGAACGAGGCCGAGAAAAGCCAGACGACGTCATCGACTTTGATTCCGAGTTTGGAGTACGAGCGCAGAATCGTCACGAAGCAAATCGCTATGACGAGGGCAGTGCCTCCCCTGCTGAAAATCGAGAAGAACGGAAAAGTCAGGCTGTTTGTCTCGTCCCTTATTCCAAGGCTCTCCCGTCCGTGCCTCATGTTCACCTGCATCGCCAGATTGGTGTCGCCGGAGAAGAACGCGGCGAGCAGCGGCGTTATGCTGGCGTAGAGGACATGGAATGGCCGCGGGTCCTTGCAGAGGATTCTGATGAGGAGCGGACAGAGAATCACCGCGAAAATGAGGAAATCCACAAAGATGACGGTGGTGAGCGGAATGAAAATCCTGGTCTCGAAAAACGCCTTTGTGGAGATGAGCCAGTTGCAGGCAATCGCAATCATTCCGACAGAAAGCCACTCGACAACGAAGCTCAATATCGAATAGCAGATTTTGGAAGCGGCCTCCAAAAAAGACACGACAGGCTTCGCGATTTCCTTCTCGGCGGCGCAGCCGAAACCCGCGAAGGCTGAGAACACAAAAAGAGGGAGCAGATAAACACCGTCCCTAAGCGAATCGAAGCCGGAGAACGGAAAAACCTGCAAAAGAAGCTCTTTGATGGAAATGTCGGGAAGTTCCGTCATCTTCTCACCGGTAATCGGGATTCTTGGAAGCTCCACGAACAAGGCGGAGACGACTCCAAGCGCGAGAAGCACCAAAGTGAAGACAAGCAACAGGCCGGCCGCCCAGGAGAAGGTCTTCAAGAACGTCTTGGAATCCTTCAGGCGGAAAAAGGCGTAGGACGCGCTGAAAAAAAGCAGGGGCGCCAACGCGTAGCGGCCGAAGCGAACAGCGAATTCCGAGAACGCTGTCATGAAGTAGTTCACAATCGGAGTGTTCAACGGAAGGATGAAATAGGCAGCAATGCCGAGGGCGATGCCTATCAAATATTTTATCCAAACTTTCATAAATCGAAATTATATCAAATATGCTTTTACTTGTGGTATAATTAAGGAATCATGGAAAGAACACTGTTGATAGCAGGCAAAGAACTTCCAGACGGAGAAAGTTTTGCATCAGGCGCCGTTGCGAGCGGAAGAAATACAATCATAACAAAAAAACACACGGACGAATCTTCGTCAGGCCCGAACGGAACGACAGGCATCGAATGGAACAGGCCGTCGGCTCTTTCCGCGCGCGCAGTCGTGCTGAAGGCCCTGAACGAATGCGGCCACCTTGACGAATGCGCCATAATATTCGACGAGAGTTTCTTCATTGAAAAATACGGAAGCATGGACGGCACCGCGGAGAACGTGCGGGTCATAGAGGAGTTGATTTCAAGCTACCAGTACATGACCATGGAAGTGATAAACAGGGCGCTCAAGAAAAACAGGATGGACTTCACGGTTTCAAATGAGACAGAAAAGAGCAAACTCAGGCTTGTATTCATCCACAAGCCGAACCCGTCACTTTCCGAATGCGTCATAACAAAATCCACGGCAAAGCCCTCGCAGCCGTTCCTCTCAACAGCGTCGCAGGCGTTCAAGACATACGCGGAGAACATAGCCGCAGCCCACCTTGAGGACGAGGATTTGGACATAGTGCTCGTAAACTGCGACCAGACGAACGACCTCTACAACAACGACAGGGGGCTTTCGACCTGGCTCTTCTCCTACATAGAGACGCTAGAAGGGTTGAAGAGGCCGCTGACGGTGAAGCAGCGACTCACATGGACGAAAGCCGGAACAAAAAGCCCGGGCGCGTTCGGATTCTTCGGATAAGTCGGCGGCAAAACGGCGGCTTCCCAAAAAACAGAGGTTCCAGATGGAGATAGACTACAGATTCGTTTTTGTTTGCGTTTTCAGAATCGCCTTGAGCTTCATGTCAGGCTCCGTGCTCGGACTTGAGAGGAAATTCAGGCAGCAGGTCATAGGGCTCAGGACGCTCATATTGATTTCCGAGTCGGCAACCCTTTTGGGAATGCTCTCTCTCTTCGTCCCGAACGTCATGCCCGGAGACGCGGAACGAATCGCGGCGCAGGTGGTGAGCGGAATCGGATTCCTCGGCGGCGGTGCGATAATGAAGCAGGGGCTGAACATAAAGGGATTGACGAGCGCAGCAATCATCTGGGCAACGGCCGCTATAGGGCTTTCCATCGGAATGGGATTCTACATTCCCGCGCTCATCTGTCTGCTGGTCTCTGTGCTTTCGCTCGTGACGCTCGAACGTTTCGAGGACAGGCACTTTCCGACGGTCCGCGTGAAGTCCCTCCACCTGACGTTCGAGCTTGACGGAGAGAAGAAACTGGACATGGAGGCGGTAAAATCCGCCATCGAAAAACACGGTTTCATCATCTCCGACTTCAACATGAGCAGGATAATCGCAAACGACATCATGATTCTCCACTACTCCGTAAAGGCTCCACGCAAAAACGATTTCTCAGAACTAATAACTGAACTCGGAGAAGTCGGAAAACTTTCGGAATTTTCGATAACGGACTGATTCAAAATCGATTTTCATATAAAATATCTCTCTTATGCAAAACAGATTTGAAAATCCATTGATAGTACAGAGCGACAGGACAATATTGCTCGATGTCCACGCTCCAAGGGCGGACGAGTGCAGGCAGGCTCTCGTACCGTTCGCGGAACTCGAAAAATCGCCGGAACACCTACACACATACAAACTCACCCCGCTCTCCCTGTGGAACGCGGCCGGAGCCGGATTCACGCCGGAAGACGCAATCAGCGTCCTGAACGAATACTCGAAATACGACGTGCCCCAGTCGGTCGAAGTCTGGATACAGGAGACAGCAGGCAGATTCGGGAAACTCAGGCTGGTCGAGGGCTATTCAATCGAAGTGCCAAAGAAAATCGACAAGGACGGAAACCCAAGCGCGGAGACGGTCAAAGAAGAATATCTCTACATGGTGACAGACACCCAGAACGTCTTCAGGGAAATCAACGCGTCCAGAGTCGGGAAAAAATATCTGCAGATAGCCGAATACAAGGGGCCGGACAATCCGCAGACAAAACTGACAGAGAACGAAAAAAAATTCTGCTTCAGTCTGCCGCTCACGCTGAGGGGCACGATAAAGCAGGAGCTTCTGCAGATGGGCTGGCCTGTGAAGGACGACGTTCCGATGGGCGACGGAGAGCCGCTTGAGATAAACCTCAGGGAGACGACGCTTTCGGGGAAGCCGTTCGCAATCAGGCAGTACCAGAGGGAAGCCGCCCAATCGATTGTGGGCGACAAAGGTCCCGGAACCGGATTCGGCACAATCGTGCTTCCATGCGGAGCCGGAAAGACGATTGTCGGCATGACCACGATGAGCCTCTTGAAGACGAACACGCTCGTCATCACGACGAACATCAGCGCGGTGCACCAGTGGATAGACGAGCTTCTGGACAAGACGAACCTGACGCGGGACGACATCGCAGAATACACGGGCGAATCGAAGACCATAAAGCCCGTCACGGTGGCGACCTACCAGATTCTCACATGGAGGCCTGAAAAGGAAGGGCCGTATCCGCACTTCTCGATTTTCAAGGAAAGGAACTGGGGGCTCATCGTCTACGACGAAGTGCACATGCTCCCCGCGCCGGTCTTCCGCGTCGTGGCGGAAATACAGGCGGTCAGGCGAATCGGCTTGACGGCCACGCTCGTGAGGGAGGACGGCTGCGAGGGCCACGTCTTCTCGCTCGTCGGTCCAAAAAGGTACGACGTGCCGTGGAAGGATTTGGAGCATTCGGGCTTCATCGCGACGGCGGAATGCATAGAAGTCAAAGTGAACCTCCCGGAAAGCATGGAAATCGACTACGCAGTGGCGGAACAGAGGAAGAAGCACAAGATTGCGAGCGAGAACCCCGCGAAGCTTGATTTCGTGAAGGCTCTCGTGGAGAAATCCCCGGACGACAAGATTCTCGTCATCGGACAGTACATCGAGCAGCTCAACCAGATAGCGAAGATGCTCTCCTGCCCGATAATCACGGGAAAGACCCCGAATTCAGAAAGGGACGAAATCTACAGGAAATTCAGGACTAGCGAGATAAAAGTCCTCGTGGTCTCGAAAGTCGCCAATTTCGCAATCGATTTGCCGGACGCGAGCATGGCGATACAGGTGAGCGGAACGTTCGGCAGCCGGCAGGAAGAGGCGCAGAGGCTCGGAAGAATCCTGAGGCCGAAGGAAAGGAAATCCAGATTCTTCACGCTCATAACGCGGAACACGGTGGAAGAGGAATTCGGCTCGAACAGGCAGAAATTCCTCGCGGAACAGGGCTACGCCTACAGAATAGCGCGGTGCGAGACCGTGGCGGACTTGGACGAGGAACTTGAAGAGAAATTCTGCCTGAACTAGGAAAAACGGAGAAAAAATGGACAGGGAACAAGTGCAAAACGCGCAACGGATAATCGAATGGAGAAAATCAATCGAGAAGATGCCTGACAACCAGTTCTTCGAGCTGATGAGGATGTACATAGGCGAAATCAAGACTCCGTTCAACAAGCACAAATTGATAGAAGACTTGAGCGTGTTCTTGAGGAAAATGGAGAACAAGGAAAAAATCGCCAAGCTCCTGAGCGAATCCGACATGAAGGTCATCGCGGCCGTGAAGTTCATAAGCAACGCCACGACGAAAAAGCTCACGACCTTCTTCGCGGGGACTTTCACATTCTCCAAGCTCTACGAGAGAATCATCAACCTTGAAGAGAGGCTCATACTCTACCGGCACGAGGAGGACGGCAAGGAACTTTTGCGCGTGAACCCGCATTTGGACGAAGTT
>CAMHLH010000061.1 GCA_946185925.1 uncultured Treponema sp. | reverse complement strand
GACAAAAACGCCATTCCAGAGCTGTTCGCAACGGAAAAATCATATTCCATATCGCTGAGGTTGATTCTTGAGGGAAATATTGTTCATGTAAGGCACGTCGTCATCTTGTGCGAGGACAGAAAACACATTCTGTGCTGCCTTGAGAATACGGAGAGTGAATTCCAGGAGAAGGTCGATCAGAATAACCGAATGCGGTCTGTTGAGCGGATGGCGCGCAGGGACGAACTCACCGGCATCAAGAACAAGAACGCATTTTCGGAGCAGATGCGGCTCCTTGACGACAGGATAAAGGCGGGGGACGATTCCCTCCAGTTCGGTCTCGTCATGTGCGACATGAACAACCTCAAAATCATAAACGACACGAGAGGCCACAGCTTCGGCGACGAGGCGATTCAAAAGACCAGCCAGATGGTCTGCTCTGTTTTCAAGCAGAGTTCCGTGTTCAGAATCGGCGGGGACGAATTCGTCGTTTTGCTGACTGACTCCGACTATGAGCGCCGGGATGAGCTTTTCGCCTTGCTGAAGGAAGAGTCCCTCACGAACAAGAAGACCCGCGTCGGCCCTGTCGTGGCTTGCGGTCTCTCTGTCTTCAATCCTGATTCCGACAAGTCGTTTTCCGATGTTTTCAACCGCGCCGACAGTTTGATGTACGAGAACAAAAAGCGGATAAAATCTTCGGCGGACAGGATTCCAAAAAGGGCGGCTGTAATCGACACTCCCATCACGAAAGAGCGGAAGCGTACGCTCGACGGCCTGTTCGAATCCTACCTCACGATAGTGGGCGAGGGGTATGTGTTCCTGAACGACATGAAGTACGATTTGTCCAGATGGGCGATTGCCCTCGTCGATGATTTCGGCCTCAAAAGCGAATACATGGTCGCCGCCGACAAAATCTGGGAAAAGCTGATTCATCCAGACGATTTGAAATCGTACCAGAAAGCCATGGAGAAAATTCTGTGCGGAACCTCGGACTTGCCCTCAATCTCTTACCGCGTGCGAAACCGGTACGGAGAATATGTCCTCGTGACCTTCCGCGGTTTTGTCCTGAACGACACCGACAACAATTCCGACTACTTCGGCGGCATAATCGTCCCGAAATAACCGCGGCTTCATTAGAACGATATTATCTCGTTGAAGCACTTTATTGCGTAGTCGTCGGTCATCCCCGAGATGAATTCGATTACGCACTTCTGGAACGAGGCCTCGTTTTGCACGTCGAAAACCGTCTCTGTGTCGTATCTCATCTTCTTTCGGAGGTTTTCCACCGTGTCGGCTTTCTGGTAGTTCGAGTGGCAGATGAGCCATTCCTCGAACGCCTTCGCGAGCATGGGGAAGTCCACCGCGTTGAACGGCATTCGTCCGTTCTTGGCGAACGGCTCCGCCTTCATCAGCGTCCTGTATATGGTCCGAAGCACGTTGTCCGCGTAGTTCTGGAATTCCTGCAGGCGCCAGTTGTTGTAGATGTTCTTGAAGCAGAATGCTTTCAGTTCCGTTATGAATCTCGCGTAGCTTTCAGAGAAGCAGAGCCCCTTTTCGGGCGACGAATTCTCGCACAAGTCCACAATCATGTCGTTGATGAGAACCGTCGTGTTCACGGCCCTGCCGCTCCTGTGGGCGACCGTGCCGAATTTCTCCCCGCTCCTTGTCCTCTCCGCCCTCATTCCGAGCGTCGTCATGACGATTTCCCTCATCTGCCTGTAGCTTCCCATGTCCAAAAGGTGGTACATCTTGGCGTCCTCTATGTCCCTCCCCAAGAACGCAATCTTGTCGCTCAGCTTCACCACGCATCCTTCCCAGGTGTACGGCTGCGTCATGCCCGGCCTCTTTATGTCGTAGAGGTTGATGGCCTCGCTCCTGGGCTTGATTCCCTGCTGGTCGATTTCCCCGCAGTGGCAGATGAGTCCGTCCCTCACGGCGTATGTCAGGTTCAGCGGCCGCTTGACTCCGTTCGGGTCGTCGAGCGTCTCGATGTAGTCGGCGAAGAAGAGCGAGTTGCGTTCGTGCCAGAACTTTTTGGGCGCGGTCTCGTTCTCCTCTTTTCCGAGAATGGAGTTGAGAATCGCCTCCCCGGAGTGCCCGAAGGGGGCGTGGCCGATGTCGTGCCCGATGGCTATCGCCTGCGTCAGCTCGTCGTTCAGCCCGAGGAAGTTCGCGATTGTGCCGGCGACCGACGCCACGTGGCCGACGTGCTCTATCCTCGTGCAGGCGTGGTCGTTGCTCGGGTCGAAGAAGACCTGCGTCTTGTTCTTGAGCCTCCTGTAAGCCCTGCAGTGGAGGAGGCGAGTGTAGTCCCTCTCGAATTCCGAGCGCAGGTCGTTGCCCCTGCCGTACATTTCTTTCTCCCTTTTCGTCGCCTGCACCCACTTTGGATTGAGCGAGTCCGTCCTCACGTTCATGAAAGAGCCTTTCACGTCTTCCTCCTTTTTGCTTCCATGCAGTCTTTAAAACAAATCAGGCTGTCCTGTTCGTCTTTTTGGGCAGCCTGGTTCGTGTTCTTCTTACTTAGATTTTCGTCCTCGGTTTTACTGAGGAATGCATGTTCATTATCTTTATCCTGTTCTCGACAGTTCTTCTCATGTCGTTGATGTTGTTGATTATCACGTAGTCGTCGGTCGCCTTGAGCAGTCCATTCTTCGCCATCTTTCCAAGATCCGTCTTCACGTCCTCCACCGAGAGTCCTGTCCAGTGGGCGATGTCGTTCGCCGTCAGCGGGAACACCCTCCTGTCCTTCGGTATGACCTTGCCGCTCTGCGCGTCGCTTTCGAGCGTGACTGGAGGAAGGGAGCCTGTCTCGTCGAACATGCACATGAGGTCCGCGATTCTGGCCTGCTTGTCCTCGAACGTGAGAATCTTGAGTCTCCTGTTCTGGTCCGAGATTCTCTTGCAGAAGAGCTTGAGGAGCATGAGCGCGATTTGCGGGTTTCCGGTGATGAGGATTTCGAAGTTCTCCTTGTTGAATTCGAGACAGTCCACCTTTCCCTTCGCCACGCAGGTCGCCGAGCGCGGGGAGTTGTCCAGAATCGCCATCTCGCCGAAAATCTCTCCCGGGTTCAGGATGTCCAGGTTCTTGTTCGTTCCGTTCACGCACTTCGTGAGCTGCACGATTCCCCTCTGAATGAGGTAGAATGTCTCTCCCTTCTCGAATTCCGCGATGATGATTTCTCCGTTCTCGTATGTCTTTGCGAACCTTGAGAATGCCGGCAGATTGAACGCCTTCTCAGCGGTGTCGCTCTGGTAGTCTCCCGGAAGTCCGTTGTTTCCTGTCGGATTGTATTCCCCGGACTTTATGAGAACGTCCCTTTCAGCGTCTTCCTTCTTTTTGAGGGCTTCCGCCGACGTTATGGCCTTCTTGAGCATCTGCGCGATTTCCGCGTCCTTTGCGTATTCCGGGCTCTGCTTTATCAACCGGGAGAACGCTCCGATGCAGCTCTGCCATTTTTCGTCATCGTAGAATGACTTCGCGACGGCGTACAGGCCGTCCTTTGTCCTGCCCTTCCTTCCGACCGCCATCTCCTCGGCGTCCATGTGCATGTGCAGAATTGCCGTGGTCTTCGCGTGGACAGTCTTCAGTTCCTTGGAGAATATCCTCAGCATTTTCATTATGAGCGCCTTGTTGGTCATGAAGTAGCTCTCGAATTCCTGGAGGGACATTACGATGCAGACTGAATTCGCGACGGCCGTCGCCGTTTCGTCCCTGACCGATTTTCCGAGGGCGGTCTTTATTCCGAAGAATTCGCCTTCCTTGACCGCAACCGAAGTGGGCTTCTTTGATTCGATGTCTATACCAGATAGAACGATAAGACCCTTCTGGAGAATGTAAACCTTGCCGTCTCTGTCACCTGCGAAATATATTATGGAACCTTGATTGTAATTTACGAGTTTTGGCATTAGCTTTTTCCTTCTGGTTTCATTTGTTTAATCGAATATCCGTCAATAATACCACAGATTTTCTTGAAACGCTATTCGATACTATCTGTTCAATAATATCGGCAATCTGCTATCCTTCAAGCGTAAAAAATTTAAGGAAATTTGAAAAATGATTGATTTGCACAGCCACTCCGCCGCGTCTGACGGAGCCAGAAGTCCAGCCGATTCCGCGAGGTACGCCATCGAGAAGAAACTGAGGGTCTGGGCGCTCACTGACCACGACACTGTCGACGGCCTCCGCGAAGCCGCCTCCACCTGCGCCGCCGAATGCCCGGGCATGGTTTTCGTTCCTGGAATCGAGCTGAACATAGCCTGGCCTTCCGGGGAATTCCACCTGCTGGGGCTTGGGCTGAAGAGATGCTCCGAGGAACTTCGCGCCAGCATCGATTACCTCGCTTCGGACAGGCGCGAGCGGAATGGGCGCATGGCCGACTTGATAGAGAAGGCTGTGGGCGTGAAATTCGACCTGGACGAGATGGAGGCGAAATTTCGCACCAGGCAGATTGGCCGCCCGCACTTCGCCCGGATGATGGCGGAGCGGGGGCTTGTGAAGAGGCCACAGGAGGCTTTCGACCGCTATCTCGGCAGCGGAAGGCCATGCTATGTGGGGCACGCCGGAGAGGATTTGGACACGGCCGTGGCGGCTATAAAGTCCTCGGGCGGCATTCCCGTAATCGCCCACCCCAAATCACTCTACATCTCACTCAACAAAATCGAGCCGGTGATAGAGGACATCCACCGCAGGGGCGTGATGGGGCTTGAGGCCTACCATCCGTGCGTCAGGATAAACGAGGGCGCGCGCCTTGAGGAAATCGCGAGGAAGTTCGGAATGTTCGTGACCGCCGGAAGCGACTTCCACGGAAAGGGCGTCCGCGCCGACAGGCACTTGGGCTTCACCGCCGGCGATTTGATGATAAAGGACAGGTTCTGGGATGAGGAGCTTCTGCCGGCCCTTGGCGGCGACTTCGACTACAGGCTCACTGAGTTCTTCGAGAAATAATTTTTTGTTTTTGTTTTGGCCCGCCGCGTTTTTGGCCCGTTTTTTTTGCAGAAAATGAAAAATTCCGCATAAGTAACTTTCAGATAATGGTTTCAACATTTTTCGAGGTGTTCTTATGCAGATATTTTCATTTTCCCCTTTCGGCTACGAAGGCTCCCTTGTGACTGTCGAGGTCGATTTGAGGCGCGGCATTCCCGCCGTGGATTTGATTGGCCTTGCCGACGGAGCCGTGAAGGAGTCCCGCGAGCGCATGAAGTCGGCCATCCGCAACAGCGGTTTCGAGTTTCCGATGGAGCGGGTGCTCATAAGTCTTTCCCCCGCCGACTTGAAGAAGGAGGGGGCGGGGTTCGATCTTGCGCTCGCCCTTGCCGTCCTTGAAGCCGACTCTCGGAAGGACGACGCTTCTTTCGATATGAATCCGGAGCCAGTCCTGGTGATGGGCGAGCTTGAGCTTTCGGGTGCCATACGCCCGGTCAAGGGGGTCCACGCGGCGGCGGCCACAGCGGCGGCGGCCGGCATCCGAAAGTGCATAGTCTCCAGCGCGAATTCCGCCGAGGCCAGGGAGGTGGTCGGCATGAAGGTCTTCGGCGCCGCCAATCTAGGCGAGGCGTTCGAGTCCCTGTCGAATCCCGATTTCTTCACGGGCGGCGTGGACGAGGCCGAATCTTTCATCCCCGAAAACTGCGTGAAAGTGGGGGATGTGCTTTTTCCTTCGGAACGGGCGGATTTGGAATTCTCCGACATAAAAAATCAGCCGCGCCTTGTGCGCGCCCTGCAGATTGCGGCGGCCGGAGGCCACAACCTTCTCGCGTTCGGTTCTCCCGGCTGCGGAAAGACCTTGGCGCTGCAGCGTTTCCCCGCGCTTCTTCCCCTTTTGACCGTGGAGGAGGCCCAGAGTGTGACCAGAATCCATTCCCTCGCGGGTCTTCTTTCCCCGTCGCAGCCTCTGATGCGGATTCCGCCTTTCAGGGTTCCGCACCAGACGGCTTCAATAGAAGGAATCTGCGGTGGCGGCCCTTCCTGCCGTCCGGGCGAGATTTCACTGGCCCACAACGGCGTCCTCTTCCTGGACGAGGCCGCAGAGTTCCGCTCGTCAGTGCTTCAGATGCTCCGCGTCCCCCTGGAGAGCGGCTGCATAACGCTGAGCCGGGCGGGCAGGTCTACGACGTATCCGGCCAGCTTCCAGCTTTTGATGGCGACGAATCCGTGCCCGTGCGGAAACTACGGCTCTCCGTCGAAAATCTGCCTTTGCAGCGCGAGGTCGGTCGAGCAGTACTGGCGGAAATTCTCCGCGCCCCTGTTGGACAGAATCGACATTCGGGTGAGCGTTTCTTCCTCGCCCGACAACGCCGAAAACGGATGCCCGGAACCGCTTTCCACCTCGGCTCTCCGCGTCCAGGTCGCCGAGGCTGTGAAAATCCAGCGTCTTCGCGGCCTGAAGAATTCCTGCATGACGCCACAGGAAATCCTTGAATACTGCGAGATGGACAAGTCCGCGAAAAAGATTCTGGACGAGGCGGTTTCATTGAACGATTTTTCCCAAAGGGCGGTGAGCGGCATAATGAAGCTTTCTAGGACAATCGCCGACATGGATTCTTCCGAGCGGATACTGGACTGCCATGTCGAGGAGGCCGTTTCCTTCAGGGCGAATGCGGGCGCGCTCGGGCTTTTTTCCGGCGAGTGATTTTTGCTTTCGCTTGTTCGTTGGGGCAAAAAAAAGGAACCGCATTTGCGATTCCTTTTGTTACCGGGTCTGAGACTCGAACTCAGATACCCGTGAAGGCGACAGATTTTGAGTCTGTTGTGTCTACCATTTCACCAACCCGGCGTTATGGGAGTTAGTATATCAAAAAAGACAAAACTTGTGCAAGGGGGATTTTTATTTTTTTCTGCTGTATTCTATGAGTCAGAGCGATTTTTTTTGGAGTGAAAAATGATTGATTGCGTCGGGAAAAGTCCCGAGTATGTTTTGAAGACGGTGTTCGGATACGGTGAGTTCAGGCTTCTGCAGAGACAGGTCATCGAAAATGTCTTGAACGGGGTGGACACCTTGGCCGTAATGCCGACTGGAGGTGGAAAGTCCCTTTGCTATCAGGTGCCCGCCTTGATTTTCGACGGCCTTACAGTTGTCGTCTCCCCCCTCATATCCTTGATGCAGGACCAGGTCGCTTCGCTGCGGAATTCCGGGGTGGATGCCGTGTTCCTCAATTCGTCCGTGGACTGGGAGCAGTATCGGGAGTCGATGAATTCGATACGCTTCGGCAGCACAAAAATCGTCTACGTCTCTCCCGAGGGGCTTTCGTCTCCGAGGATAAACGAGCTTCTTCACGAGGTTGACGTGAAGTGCATAACCGTGGACGAGGCACACTGCCTTTCGTCATGGGGCCACGATTTCAGGCCGGACTATCTGGAAATTGCGTCCGTGAGGAAGCAGTTCAGGAACGCAGTCTGTCTTGCCCTCACTGCGACCGCGACTTCCCAGGTGAGGGACGACATCGTGCGGAATCTTGCCTTGGTGAATCCCCAGGTGCTTCTTTCGAGTTTCGACAGGCCGAACATTTTCCTTTCGGTCAAGCAGAAGCGGAAGGACGGTCTTGAGCAGATTGTCGAGTGCATAGAACGCCACAGGGGAGAGTCTGGAATCATATACTGCTTTTCAAAGAAGGACGTCGACAGTCTCTCTGAAAAACTCCGCTCTCTGGGCTATTCGGCGCTGGGCTACCATGCGGGGCTTTCCAACGAGGAGCGGGCGGGGAACCAGGAGCGGTTCATCAACGACGATGTTTCCATAATGGTCGCGACCTTGGCGTTCGGAATGGGCATAAACAAGCCGAATGTGCGTTTCGTAATCCACCAGACAATGCCGAAGTCAATCGAGCAGTATTATCAGGAGATTGGCAGGGCGGGCAGGGACGGGCTTCCAAGCGAGGCTCTGCTCCTGCATTCCAACGGGGACGGCTCGAAAATCCGCTTTCTGTTCGATGAAAGCGAGAATGTGGACAGGCCGCGGGCCGAGAAACTCCTTCGTGGCATGGAGTCCTATGTGTCCGGCCAGTCCTGCCGCAGGGTGGAACTGCTCCGCTATTTCGGCGAGGACTACAAGGGAAGAAACGACTGCTGCTGCGACCTCTGCTCCATGGGCGCGGCTCCGAAAAGGGATTTGACAGTCCCTGTCCAGAAACTTATGAGCTGCATAATAAGGACAGGCACTAGATTCGGCGCGAACTATGTCATAGACGTCCTTGTCGGCTCGAAGAACAAGAAGATTCTTGAGCGCGGCCACGACAAGCTTTCGACCTACGGAATCGGCACCGAATTCGACGTCGACGGCTGGAAGTCGCTTGTTGAGGTTCTGATTTTGAACGGCCTGCTCGTGAAGGTCGGCGAGTATTCGGTGTTGAACATGACGCAGCGGGGCTTGGATTTGCTCCGCTCCCGCTCGAAAATCGAGCTTGAGTTCAGGACTGCCGTGTCCACGGTTGAGGAAAGGAAAGCCTCTTCGCGGGCTGGCTCGATTGCGTTTCCGAAGCCGGAGCGGAAGTCGTCCTCTCAACCGAAAGTTATTGATTTCGGCGGCGATGAAGTTTCAAGGAATTTGTTCGAGTCCCTCAAAAAATGGAGGAAGGCAAAGGCGAGCGAGGAGGGGGTGCCGCCTTACATAATCTTCAACGACAGGCATCTACTCAGCATAGTCGCGAAAAAGCCCCGCAGCATCAACGAGCTTCTTGAATGCAGCGGGGTCGGCGAGATGAAGACCCAGAAATATGGAGGCGAAATCCTTTCGCTGGTTGCCAATCTCTGAAAGTCTTCTGCGGCTGTTTTTGTTTTCTTTCGATTCTTGTCAGTTGTCCTAGAAGAGCCTTCTGGCTTCGACGTAGAATCTCTTCTCGGAGGCTTCTCCCATCGAGAACGACTTTCTTGGGAGCGGGCCTCTTCCGTTTATCGTTTGGAAGAACGAGTCCTTCGCGATTGGCGGGAGGAGTATCGAAAGCGCGTTCGGCTGTTTTCCGAGC
This sequence comes from uncultured Treponema sp., assembly GCA_946185925.1. Classification (GTDB taxonomy): domain Bacteria; phylum Spirochaetota; class Spirochaetia; order Treponematales; family Treponemataceae; genus Treponema_D. The sequence goes on along the minus strand of CAMHLH010000061.1, from coordinate 1,224 downwards.
TTCACGACGTCCTCTGTTCCGTGGATGTAGTCGATGTCGTTCTTCTTGTCCTTCGAGTTCTCGTCGAGGTACTTGTCGAGAACCGGCTGGAGGGCGGCTATGGCGAGGTCTGTTATGTCCGTGTCGAGAACCGTCCACTTGCCGTCCGCGAAGAAGCCGTATCTGGCTCCCTTGGCCGTCTTGTCGCCCACGAATTCTGTCCATTCCTTTTCCGAGCCGAATGTCCTGAATTCGCCGCCGAGCTTCTCCTTCACGAACGCCATGAGCTTTGACGCGTCCTGGTTGAAAATGACCCTGTGGATTGGCTCGAATGTGAGTCCCGTGTCGTATATGTTCACGATTTCTACGAGCGCGAATCTTACGGGGCTTGTTTTCCTTTCGCTTTCAGAGAGCGTCTTTTTGTGCTCGTCCCAGACCGCCTTCGCCGTGGCGAGCGAGTGGTTCCCGTCGCCGACCGCGAAAAGGAAGGTGTTTCCGTCTTTGTCGCATCCCTTCTTCGCCAAAGATTCCAGGGCGGCTTCTATCGCTTTCTCCGCTTTTTCCCCGCAGACTTTCCAGCCCGAAATCGAGCCGGACGAATGCATCAGTTCTCCTTTGTAGATTGGCGCGCTTTCCTTCGCGATTTTTCCGGCTCCGCCCACGAGTTCGTCGTCCGAGTCGTTCGCGAGGAGCATGATGTGAGGAAGTTCGAGCGCCGCTCCGTTCCTGATTTTCATCCTCGGAGGAATCCTTTCGGGGACAGTGGCCTCCGTCGCCCTGATGAAGGCCTTCGAGTCTGGCTTCCACTCGTATTTCTCAAGGTCTATCGCGATGACGAGCCCTTTCCTTGTCCTTCCGTATTCGGTCTTTCTCTCTATGTAGACCGCCTCCTCGGCCGCCTCGAAGATTCCCGACGAAATGTACTCCTTCATCGTCTTCTGGATTTTGGCGATTCTCTCATCCTTGTCCGCTTCGTTCAGATAGACTTCCGGGTAGATGAGGTTGAGCGTTGAAGGCTTTGTTCCGGCCGTTTCTGCGGCTTTCTTCCAATAATCCTTGTCCTGCGTGTATTGGTCGCATGCTATGACCGACCAAGTTTTCAAATCGATGTTCTTTGGAAGCAAGATTTCAGGAATCTGCACTCCGAATTTTGTGAATGTTTTCATGGTGACTTTGATTTTATCGGATTTTGTCCAAACATTCCCCCATTTTCCGTTTTCTTGTTAAAATGAATTCATGCAGATG
>CAMHLH010000060.1 GCA_946185925.1 uncultured Treponema sp. | reverse complement strand
GACGGAACATTGAACGAGAACGTTCCTGAAAAATACCGCGGAATGAAGTGCGAGGAGGCGAGAAAACTCGTCATAGAGGATTTGACCGAATCAGGCAATTTCAAGGCGGAGGAGAAGATGACCCACTCTGTCGGCCACTGCTACCGCTGCAAGACCGTCGTCGAGCCTTACCTTTCCTACCAGTGGTTCGTGAAGATGAAGCCGCTCGCCGAAAAGGCCCTCAAGGCATGGAAGGACGGCGAAATCGTCTTCTACCCGAAAAAGTGGGAGAACACGTACACCCACTGGATGGAGAACATCAGGGACTGGTGCGTCTCAAGGCAGATTTGGTGGGGACACAGAATCCCGGTCTGGTACTGCGAGTGCGGCGAGACAATCGTTTCCCGCGAGGACGTCGCAAAATGCCCGAAGTGCGGCTCGACAAACCTCAAGCAGGACCCGGACGTGCTCGACACTTGGTTCTCCTCTTGGCTCTGGCCTTTCTCAACTCTCGGCTGGCCTGAGAACACCGCCGATTTGCAGAAGTTCTACCCGACAACGGCTTTGGTCACCGCGTACGACATCATCTTCTTCTGGGTTTCCAGAATGATTATGGCCGGTCTTGAATTCACTGGAAAATCTCCTTTCCACGACATCTACATCCACGGACTCGTCCGCGACAAGCAGAACCGCAAGATGTCGAAGTCGCTCGGAAACGGAATCGACCCGCTCGAAATCATCGAGCAGTACGGTTCGGACGCGCTCAAGTTCACGCTTTCCTTCCTCGCCGCGCAGGGACAGGACGTGAAAATCGACAGCAAGACGTTCGAGATGGGCTCCAAATTCTGCAACAAGGTCTGGAACGCCTCCCGCTACATCCTCGGAAACCTCGAAGGCAGGAACTTGATTCCGGTCACCGATTCCGAACTTTCCGAATTGGACAAGTGGATTTACCTTGAGCTCAACAACGCCGCCAGAAGCGCGCGCGAGGCTCTCGAGAGCTACCGCTACAACGACGCCACTTCGGCCGTGTACGAATTCTTTTGGTACAAATTCTGCGACTGGTACGTCGAGGCCACAAAGCTCAGCTTCTGGCACGGCGACGAGCACGAGAAGGACAGACAGGTCTCCGTCCTCCTCAACATCCTCGAAGAGTCGCTCAGGCTTCTCCATCCGTTTATTCCGTTCGTCACCGAGGAAATCTACTCGAAGCTTCCGAGAAAGGAAATCATCGAGAACAGGAAGGCGGCCGGAAGCCAGAAGATTCTTCCGAACGAGACCTATTCCGACTTGCTCACTACGGCTCCGTACCCGGAAGTGCTTGAGGCCAGGGACGACGCGAAGGTGTCTTCAAGGTTCAACATCCTGCAGGACTTGATACGCAACGTCCGCGGACTCAGAAACGAGTGCGGAATCAACCCTGTGGACAAAATCAACATCGCGCTCCACGTCGTCGCGGGTTCCGACGCCGAGGTCTGCAAGGAGAAGGTCGACATGATAAAGCTCCTCGCCGGTTTGGCCGACATCAAGTTCGTCGACGAGAAGCCGGCTTCTTCCATCGGAACAGTCGGAAGCGGCTACGAGGCCTTCATCCTCTTGGACGAGAAAATCGACAAGGACTCTCTCCGAAAGAGGTTCGACAAGGATCTGCAGAAGACCCAGGGCGACATCCAGAGGAGCGAGGCGAAGTTGAACGGAAAGTTCGCCGAGAACGCCCCCGCCGAGGTGGTTCAGGCCGAGCGCGATTCCTTGGCGGAGGCCAAGCGCAAGGTCGAAAAGCTTGAATCCTACATAAAGGAGCTCTGATTCCTTTCTAGTCCCTTTTTTTGAATTTTTACGCCGGATTTTTTTAAGTCCGGCGTTTTTTTATGCCGTCCGCTTTCTTGCAAAGATATTCTTTATTTGTGTATGATGAAAGAATCTTCTCTCCATTGAATTTTCAATCGGGACCTACAAGACGGAGGCACATATGGAAAAACAAAAGTACGATATGAGAACTGAAAAACCGGATTCTATGGATTCAGAGCACATGCAGCAGCTGAAGGAAATCTTCATGGCTCCGTACATGCAGATAGCGACGGGCTTGATAGGGAAGGCTCGACACGCTGGTGGCAACATGTTCCGCCACCAGATGGACACGCTCGCCATCCTCATCGATTACGGCTACATAGACTCCGTTCTGCTCAAGGCTTCGATTGTGCACGACACTGTCGAGGACATCCCGAACTTCGACAAGAATCTGATTGTGAACGCCGATTCCGAGGGGCAGAAGGTCCTCGACCTTGTGCTTGAGGTGACGAGGAGGGAAAGCGAGACGAAGAAGGAGTTCCTCCAGCGTATCTTGGACACTGGAAGCCAGAAGGCGAAAATCCTCAAGTGCGCGGACAGGATAAGCAACATGATTTCGCTCGGCTATGTGACCGATCCGAAATTCATCGAGCGGTACTGCGACGAGACAGAGTATTATCTGCTTCCGATGGCTCTTGAGATTGACTTCAACATGTACCACGAGCTTATAAAACTGATAATGACGAGAAGGCGGTATCTTGAGGACGGAGGCTATTTCGACACGAGGCACAAGGAATCTTCCGGTCCTGACAGCACAAAGTGATTCGGAAATAAAAAAGGCAATTCACAGAAGTGGATTGCCTTTTTTTGTCGTTCGTTGAAAAGCGGTTGACGGGAGTCGGACCCGCGTACCAGGCTTGGGAAGCCCGTATAATAGCCGTTATATTACAACCGCATTGAATTGGACAGCCGAGTCGTGACCGACTGTCCAACGATTTTTCTATTCTAGCAGATTCGTCTTATTTCTTCAACAAGGTAGCGAACGGATTGTATGTCTCGCCTGAATCGTCGTTTCTGTGCTTTGCGAAGTACTCGCGGGCGTTGCCCTCTGTGTTCTCGTGGGCGGCTTTGTCGGACTTCTCTGAAGAAGATGCGCTCTCTGCAGCCGAGCCTTCGACTGTGAGGGAAATCTTCTTAGCTTCCTCGTCGACCGAGCTTACGATGACCTCGATGTCAGAGCCGATTTCGAACTTCTTGCTCAAGTTCGTGTTTGGCTTCAAGCCGAGGGCGGAGATGTGGAGAAGACCGTCCACGCCAGGCTCGATGTTCACGAAAAGACCGAATCCAGCGATTCTGGCGATTTTTCCTGTGAGCTTCGTGCCCTCTGGATATTTCGCCGCAAGTCCCTCCCACGGGTCCTTCTCAAGCTGCTTTGTGCTGACTGAAACGCGAACCCTTCTCTTGTCTGAGAAATCCGCGCTGATGATTTTCGCTTCGAGCTGCTGTCCGACAGACAACACAGAGCTGACATCCTCGACCCTCTGGTGTGAAATCTCTGAGATTGGGAGGAGAACCTGAAGTCCTCGAGCTCCACGAACGCTCCGAATTTCTGGAGTGAGCTTACAGTCACCTTGACGACGTCTCCAATGTGGATGCTCTTCTCGATGTCGTCGAGCTTCTTGTCGGCCTCTTCCTCAAGAATCTTCCTGTTGGAGACGATGATGTTCTTTCCGCCGTTCTTGAATTCGATGATGGCGAAAGTGAGCTTCTGTCCGACAAAAGACTCAGGCTCCGCGTTAGACTTGAATCCCATCTGCGAGAGTGGGCAGAACGTGATGATTCCTGAAATGTCGACATCGTATCCGCCCTTTCTTGTGGCCTTCACGACGCCTTCCACTGGAAGTCCTGAATTGAAAGCGTTTTCGAGCATGTCCCTTGTCGGGTTGGACTCTTCCGACTTGTCTGAGCTGCGTCCGATTTTTGTCGTGAACCTGAGCTCGTCCCTTCTTTTTGGAGAAGGCATGTAGAAGGCAGTTATCTTGTCGCCGTCTTTTACTGTCAAGTTGCCGTCTTTATCTGTGAACTCTGCTTTGTCGATGAAACCTTCGCTTTTTGCTCCAACGTCGATGAAGACTGTGTCGTTCGATATCTGGACGATATACGCCTCTACAGGTTCTCCAACCTGAAATGTTCTCAAATTGGCTGAGAAGTCCAGATTTTCCATGCTATCCATTTGTTACTCCTAAAAAATAATTCTCTTATTAGATTCGTATAGAATAAACATTTTTTTGGAAAGAATAAAGGGGAGACTGTTTGAATCAGCCGAAAACGCCCGAAATCAAGTTGTAGGCGACGGAGCCTGGAGGCGGAACGTTTGGCAGTGAGTCCTTGTGGAACCACTTGGCTTCGAGAATTTCTCCTTCCTGGGCTTTTATCTCGCCGGACTCGTATTCCGCCCGGAACGCGAGCATCAACTGGTCTGGAAACGGCCACGCCTGGCTTGCGACATAGCGCAGGTTCTTTATGCGTATTCCGACTTCCTCGAAAATCTCCCTGTGCACCGCGCTCTCTATCGTCTCTCCCATCTCCACGAAGCCAGCGAGCGTCGTCCAGACGTCCGTGTTCCTGTTGGCGTGCTTTGCCAGAAGGTATTCGTCGCCCCTAGTCACGAGGACTATTATTGCAGGCTCTAGCTGCGGAAAGAACTGGTGGCCGCATTTTGAGCAGGTCCTCGCCGTGAATTTCTCGTCGTCGTGGAGCTGGCCGCCGCATATCGAGCAGAATCTTTTGAGAGTGTGGAAGTTCAGGATGCCCTTCGCCCTCGCCGAGAGCGACCCTATGTTTTGGAAGCCCTCCACCGCGTCGTTCTGGTGGCGGAAGAAGAATTCCCTGAGAGGTATGTCCTCGCAGCCTTTTGGATTCGGGGTGTCCTTTTCCAGCTGGATGGCCGTGTAGTCCATCTCCTGCTCGGAAATCCAGTCCGAGGCCACTGAAAGTTCTAGGCATCTCTTCATCGTGAGGGCGTCCGGGAGTTCTCCGTTCTGGAGGATTATCGAATTTTCCCTGAAGATGAAGTGATGTTTTTTGAAGGAGTTCAATTTGTTCGAAATAATAGCCATGGCTTCAGTTTACAACGTAATATTCATAAAATGAAATAAATTTTCAAAAACAGATTTGGAGATTTTTGACTTTTTTTTCTCTCTTTTGAATGTCCTTTTCTTTGCGAATGATTTTTATTTTTCAATCTGCTAGACTGTTAGCATCTTTTTTTTGAGGTACACAATGAAAGTTGCAATTTTCTTCGGGTCAAAATCTGATTCTGAAACAATGAAGAAATCCGCTGACGTTCTCCGCGAGTTCGGTGTCGATTTCAAGGCTTACATCATTTCAGCCCACAGGGCAGGGGCTTTGCTCACGAAGACGCTGAAGCAGGTCGAGGCCGACGGCTGCGAGATCATCATAGCCGGTGCCGGTTTGGCGGCCGCATTGCCGGGTGTCATAGCGGGTCAGACGGTTTTGCCTGTCGTGGGTGTTCCGCTTGAGTGCATCAATCCTGGAAAATCGAACGGCCTTGCCGGAGTCGATTCGCTTCTTTCAATCGTGCAGATGCCGCCTACCTTGCGGTGGAGATTCTCGCCATAAAGTATCCAGAGTTGAAGGAGAAGCTCCTCGCTTTCAGGAAGAAATTGTACGAGGACTGCGAGAAATCCTCTGAAATCGATTTGTGATATTGGGAACTGAAATGACACAGGAAGAGAAAGATTTTTTTGAGGCGGAGGAGGACAAGCTCCGCGACGAGTGCGGTGTCTGCGGAATTTTCCAGAACCTTCCGAAGAACGGCGAAATCGAGAAGAAGGAGAAGTCCGGCACCGACGGTTCGGGCTACCTTTCAGAGGACGCTTATTCCGCCACTGAATTCAACGCCGCGCAGAAGGTCTACTACGGCTTGTACTCGCTGCAGCACAGGGGCCAGGATTCTGCGGGAATCGTAGTCTCCGACGGCAAGGAAGTGAAAGTCCACAAGGCGATGGGAGCCGTGGCCGAGGTCTTCGACAAGGAGTCTCTCGGAAAACTTCAGGGGCGCATCGCTGTCGGCCACGTCCGCTACGCGACCGCCGGAAGCTGTTCGATTGAGAACGCCCAGCCAATCGTGCAGACTTCAAAGCTCGGAACTATAGCGGTGGCTCACAACGGCCAGCTCGTGAACTATGAGCAGTTGAGGGAGCTTTTGGACGACTCCGGCTGCACCTTCAACTCGACTTCCGACACCGAGGTCATCGTCAAGCTCATCGCGCGCTCATACAAGAAGGGGCTTGTGCGCGCCCTCACTGACACGATACAGATGATAAAGGGAAGCTTCGCCCTCTGCGTGATGACGGAGGACTCCCTCATCGCCGCGCGCGACCCGAACGGAATCCGCCCGCTCTGCCTCGGTCGCGTGGAGAACGGCTGGATTGTCGCCTCCGAGACCTGCGCCATCGATTCCGTGAACGGAACGTACGAACGCGAGATTGAGCCTGGCGAAATCGTGATAATCAACGACGAGGGCGTGAAGTCCATTCCGTTCGGCGAGAGGACTTCTAAGAGGACCTGTGTTTTCGAGTACGTCTACTTCGCCCGCCCGGATTCCGTCATCGACAGAATCGCTGTGCAGGAGGCGAGGTACGCCATGGGCGCGAAGCTCGCCGAGGAGAGCGGGGTGCCCGCCGACGTGGTGATTGGTGTTCCTGATTCAGGCTTGGGCGCGGCCGTGGGCTACGCGAAGGCTTCTGGAATCCCCTACGCCACTGGAATCGTCAAGAACAAGTACATCGGACGCACGTTCATCGCGCCGACCCAGAAGGAGCGGGAGAACATGGTGTTCGTCAAGCTCAACGCCGTGCCTTGCGACGTTCGCGGAAAGCGCGTCATCGTAATCGACGACTCTATTGTTCGTGGAACGACCTCCAAGCGTCTCGTGCAGATTTTGAGGAGGGCTGGGGCGACCGAGGTCCACTTCAGAATTTCCTCTCCGCCCGTCAAATTCCCGTGCTACTTCGGAATCAACACTCCGACGAGGAACGAGCTGATTTCCGCCCACAACACGGCCGAGGAAATCTGCAAGATAATCGGCGCGGACTCTCTCGCCTTCCTGAGCCCTGACGGCCTGCTCGAAGCCTGCCGCAGCGTGAACCCGGATTCGTACGGTTTCTGCAAGGGCTGCTTCACTGGCGAGTACCCGATTTCCGTTCCGGGAGAAGTGAACCAGAACTAGCTTTTTGATTTTTTGTTTTTGGCGAAGCCGCTTGATTTTTTCAGGCGGCTTCGTTTTTTTCAGTCGATTTTGTAGCCCCTCGGGTTCAGCATGTATTTTCTTCCGTTGATTTCGATTGTCTTCGTCTCGGAATTTCCTATGAAGACCGTGCAGAACATGTCGAGCTTTGCGTTCTGCATTTCCTCCAGCGTGCAAATCCCGTATTCTGTGTTCTCCCTGCCGATGTTCCTGACGTAGCCGCACACTGTGCCGCCATCTCTGTCCTCCAGAAGGATTTTGCAGGCGTTCTTGAGCGCGTCCGGCCTCGTCCGGCTCATCGGGTTGTAGATGGCGACAGAGAGGTCTCCGAGTGACGAAGCCCTGAGCCGCTTCTCGATTTTCTCTTTCGGCATGAGGTGGTCGCTCAGGGAGAGGACAAGGAAATCCGCCGTGAGCGGGGAGCCCAATATTGCGCCGCCTGAAAGCGCAGCCGTCACGCCGGGGATTATCTCGATTTCGACTTGGGGGAATCCTTCCGCGAGTTCCATGACGAGGCTCGCCATTCCGTAGACGCAGGAGTCGCCGGAGCAGACTAGGGCGACGTTCTTCGACTCCGCTTCTTCGAGTGCGTGGAGGCACCGCTCCTTCTCCTTCATCATTCCCGTCTCGAAAAAGTTTTTTTGGGGAAAATGCCGCCTCACAAGTTCCACGTACTTTCCGTACCCGACTATCAAGTCCGCGTTCGAAATCGCCGCTTCCGCCTCATTCGTCATCTGCTCAAGGTTCCCAGGCCCTATTCCAACCACTGATATCATTTTTTCCCTTCTTTTTTGTTTTCTCTGATTTTCGTAGAATATCGGCATGAAGAACGTGAATGTGAGAATCGCGGGAATTTTGAGGTTCCTTCCCGCGTTTTTGATTGTCTCTGTCAGCTGGTATCTTTCAAGCCAGGAGCGGGTGGAGCACATGCCGACTTTCTGGAACGCCGACAAGCTCGTGCACGCGCTCTGCTTCGCTGGTCTTTCGTTCTGGATTGCGTTCGCTTTTGGAACTTCGTCGTTCCGCCGCGTGTGGATTCCTTTTCTTGCCACGAGCATTTACGGCGTTGTCGACGAAATCCACCAGAGTTTCACTCCCGGAAGGTCGTCGTCCGTTTTCGACTGGCTGGCTGACACCGCAGGCGGATTTTTGGGAGCCTGCGCCTTCGTCCTTTTCGTTTCGATTTTTTTTGAGAAGAGAAGGGAAGATGAGAGAAATGACTAGAATTTCCAGCCGAGCATGATTTTCGGCTCGATTGTGCCCATCTCAAGTTCAGCGGTGTATTTGAAGCCGATTTCCGCTTCCGCGTACAGCCCTTTCCAGATTGTGAACTGCACACCGCATCCGCCTCCGAGCACGATTGAGCTTGAGTCGATTTTTTCCGTGGAGTACGAGCCGTCAGGGGTGGAGAAGTCGAACGAGAAGCCCTGGAAGTTCTGCATTCCCGCGCCCGCGTGGATGTCGAGCGTGAACCTTCCGATGCTCTTCTGGTAGACCGCCTCTCCGAGTGCCGAGTAGATGTTTCCTGTGAGCGTGTACGACTTGTATCTTCTTTCGACTTCGTTTTTTACATGGACGAAATCGCCCGAAACTCCGATTCCAAAATTTCCGATTCTGGTCTTTATCGGAAGGAAGCTGACTCTCGCGTCGAATCTCGGGAAGACGAGCCTGCTTCCGAAGAATTCTTCGTAGAATTGGCCGCCTGTGTATTCCCTTCCGAAAATCTGCATCGAAAGTCCAGCTCCGATTGCCATGTCCAGGTCGAAGTCGAACGGTTCGCCATCTTCCTCTTCCTCAACCGGTTCTTCCGGTTCTTCGACTTCCGGCTCTTCCTCGACCGGTTCTGGTTCTTCAATCTCCGGCTCTTCGATTTTTGGCTCTTCTTCAACCGGTTCTGCAGGTTCTTCAATCTCAGGCTCTTCCTCAATCGGCTCCGGCTCTTCGACGATTGGCTCTTCTTCAATCGGCTCTTCGATTTCAGGCTCCTCCACGACAGGCTCCGGCTCTTTTATCGTCAGGGTGAAAGCCTTTTCGCTTTCGAGGCCGCCCGGATTTTTCACCGTCAGCTTGTATTCTCCTGCCGGAAATCCCTGAAAGTCGAACGTGACCGATGCTGAATTTCCGTTCGCCGTTTCGACTTTGCCTTCGCTCATTCCGCCTTCGTCTTCTATTCTGTATTTTGACTGCCTCAAAAGGTTTTCGCCTGTGAGTCCAAGCGTCTTCCTCTTGTCCTCCGCGTCTTTTTCGATTTCCACGTTTTCCGGGGATATCGAGCTGATTTTCGGCTGGGTGGCTTTGAAAATCTCGAATTCCTTCCAGTCGGATTTTGTTTCGAGGTTGCCGAGCACGTTGTAGATTGAGATTCTGTAGCGGTATGTTCCGGCCGGAAGGTTCACCTCTATTGAATTCTCCTCAGTCGTCTTGTCCAGCACTTTCGCGCGCCTGCTGGTCTTGCTGATTTCCTCGATTTCGATTCTGTAGTGGTCGATGTTCTCGTACCTTTGCCATGTGAGCTTCTGCGCGAACACGATGTTGCCGTTCCTGTCCGTGTAGTGCCGGTAGTTCGCCTCCTGCGGAAGGGCATTGAACGCCGCGATGAAGAGAAGGATAGATGATGCCAGAAGAGTTTTCCAGTGCCCCATTTTCAACTCTCAATTCTCAATTCTCAATTTTCATTTCTCAAAGTCCGTACAGTTCTCCGGTCTCCTTCAACTTGACTTCCCTTATGACAGGTATGTCGATGACGAAGTTCGCGGGTCTTGAGGCGGTCTTCCTGACGACTGTCCCATCCTTCAGCGTCTGCCTGGCCTCGACTGTCCATGTGAACCTGCCTCTGGAGAGTGTGTTTATTGATTTTAGCGAGAACGACGTCTTTTTTCTCGTGTTGCTCCTCGCCACGACTTTGCCGCTCTTGTCGCGCACCGTGATGATGTAGCCAGTCGCGTCCGGGACGCTCTTCCAGCTGAAATTCACGGCCTTGTTCCGCTTGAGCGCCTTCGCCGAGATGCTCGACTGGTGGCGGGGGGAGAGCAGTAGCGGTTCCTTGAGCGGCGGAATCTTCGTGACGGTGAACTTGTTCTCGGGCGAAGACACGTCGAATCCGAGAACAAGTTCACCGTCACGAAGATTC
>CAMHLH010000059.1 GCA_946185925.1 uncultured Treponema sp. | reverse complement strand
CGTCTGGTCCTTTCCGCTTGTTCTCGCAGGCAGCTTCAACGATGCCAATCAATATGCGAGGCGAAAGGAAATCGAGATAAGGAAGGCTTACGAGGATTCTGTGGCAGCCTATCTTCTTTCGACCGAGGATGATGCGGCCGATTATGTGGAGGTTCCTATCCACGCCAAGTCGCTTTATCTAAGGACGGTCCTGTTTCCGCTTTATCCGCGGATGAACAGCGAAAATGTGGCGAAGATAACGAAGGTTCTCGCGACTTTGCCGTGATGCCGTCGTGTCTGCGTTTGTCTGCTGTCGGGAAAACTATGAAAAAGGAGAATGTGCTGTTATGGCCGAGTACAAAAAATGCTTGATAGTCGTGAATTCCTTCAAGGAGGAGTCGAAGAATCTTGGTGCCGTTGTCAAGAAATATCTTGAAACCCGCGGTGTCGAGGCCGACTTGTTCGTTTTCAACGGTTTTTCCGAGCAGTATCCATTCCACGGCTACGATTTCACGATAACGATGGGTGGAGACGGAACTGTTCTTTTCGCCGCCCGCGGCTGTGTCGAGCTGAAGATTCCAATCATTCCGATAAATTTCGGTTCGTTCGGCTTCATCGCCAGCGTCCAGAAGGATGAGTGGAAGAAAGAGCTGGATGCTTTCTTGGACGGAAAGTCTGTTGTGGAAGGCCGAAGCATGCTGCAGGCGGATTTGATTCGAGGCGGTGTCAGGCGTTTCAGCTCTGTCGGCTTGAATGACATTGTCGTGAGCGCCGCCCATGCCGCCCATACCATTTCGTACACTGTCTCATACGACAATGTGCCGCTTGGCGATTTCAAGGCCGACGGGATTATTGTTTCAACGGCGACCGGCTCCACCGCATATTCCGCGAGTGCTGGCGGTCCAATAATCGACCCGGGACTCGACGCCATGGTTTTGACTCTGATAAACGCTTTCTCCCTTTCGAGCAGGCCGATTGTTTTAAGTCCTGACGGGGATTTGGAGATAGAGATTCTTCCGTCGCGGGTTTCAGGGGTCGTGATTTCGGTCGACGGGCAGATTCCGATTGATTTGCATGTCGGCGACAAAATCAGAATCAGAAGAATAGAGGACAAGGCTCTTTTGATTGGATGCACGAAAGAGAAGTTCTACAACGCCTTGCGTTCAAAACTCAATTGGTCGGGAGGACCACAAAAGAATGATTGAGGATCTTTCAATTAAAGATTTCGCTTTGATTGATAACGCTTCCATTGAATTTAAAAAAGGTTTCACGGTTCTTTCAGGGGAAACGGGCGCTGGTAAATCTCTGCTTATCGGCGCTCTTACTTTTTTGCTCGGAGGAAAAAGCGATGCCGGCCAAATCAGGCCCGGTTCAAAGGAAGCTTCTGTGAGCGGAACATTTTATCTTGGTGAACGGAAGTCCAACCCGAAATTTTCTGTCGACGATGAAGATGCGGAGCCTTCTAACGCGTACGAATGGCTGGACCTGCACGGTATATCCTGCGAGGACGACAGAATCCTGCTTCGGAGGCTGATTAGATCCAGCGGGACCACAAAAAACTGGATTGGCGACACTGCCGTCACTCGTCCTGAGCTTTCCGAGTTCTGTTCTTTCCTCGTCGACATTCACGGCCAGCACGAGCACCAGAATCTCATGAAGGTCTCGGAACACAGAAAATATCTCGATTCGTATGCAGGAATCGTCGATTTGGTCGGTGATTTCACAAGACTCTATTCCTCCCTTTCCGAAAAGAAGAGGGCGTTGGAGACTCTCGTCTCCGACAGCAGGGACAGAAGTCAGAGAATGGAGCTTTTGAATTTCGCCATAAAGGAAATCACAGACGCAAAATTGAAGAAAGGCGAGGACAGGGAGCTTCTTGAAGAGGAGACGAAGCTTTCTTCCTTTGAAAAACTCTATTCTGAAATCCAAATCTTGAACGCCTGTTTTTCCGGTGCGGAAGGAGAGGGAATCGTTCCGCTTTTGAAAAAGGCGAGGGCGGCCTCCTCTCATTCCGTTTCGTTCGACAAAAGTCTGGACGACTTGAACCAGAGGCTTGACGCGGCCTTCTACGAGCTGAGCGACATCGCGGACGAGTATCTGAGCTACGAGAGGGGGTTGTTTTTCGACCCTGAAAGACTCGCCCAGGTTCAGGACAGGCAGACTCTGATTTACAATCTCAAAAAGAAGTACGCTTCGTCGGTGAACGCTCCTGTGGAGGAGGTTCTGGACTATCTTGATGACGCCCAGAAAAAACTCGCGGAGCTCGATTGCAGCGAGGAGAGCCAGGAGAGCTTGCGAAAGGAGATAGCAGCTCTTGAGAGGCAGGTCTATGACCAAGCCAAGAAAATTTCGCTTCTCAGAAAGGAGGCTGCCGAAAAAATGGCCGCTTCCGTCATGGAAGTCCTTTCGAATCTCGGCATGGCCAACACCCGTTTTCAGGTCAAGCTGACCGACAAGGAAGAGACGGAGACCTTGCAGAGAATCGGGCCGTACGGAATGGACGACATAGAATTCCTGATAAGCGCGAATCCTGGGCAGCCGCTTCAGCCGCTTGCGAAAATCGCTTCCGGTGGAGAGTTGAGCCGCGTAATGCTTTCTTTGAAGACTATTCTCGCTGATTCAGATTCTGTCGGAACGATGATTTTCGATGAAATCGACACTGGAATCGGAGGTGAGGTTGCCGTTTCCATTGGCAGCCACTTGAAAAAACTCGCCGAGGGCAGGCAGGTTCTTTGCATAACTCACCTTGCGAGCATAGCTGTTTATGCCGATAATCAGATAAAAATCAGCAAGGGCGTTTTCGATGGCTCGACAAAGACTTCGGCTGTTGAAATCGACGGGGAAGTCCGCGTAGCCGAAATAGCCAGAATGCTTTCCGGAGATGCTCAGAGCGCAGCCTCGCTTGAGCATGCGAGGGCGATGCTTGAGAAATTCAGCTGATTTTGTTTAGGAAAGGAGTTTTAGATGGCAAATACCGCAGAGAAAAGGGACTTGTTCAATTCAAAATCTCAGGTTCACAAGGATTCCATAAAAAAGATTCTTGAGAACGAGAAGAAGATGCTTGCGACGATAGGGAAAGACCCCGTGGAGGTGGCACACAAGGAAATTGAACTGTGCGAGCTGATGATTCACGCCGCCACCCTCTACATAGCCATCAACGACCTTTCTTTTTCGATACTTGAGCTGAGGAACAACGACGCTCTCAATGAGGCCCGAAAAATTCTCTACAAGGCAATCATCTATCTTGAGAACATCGTGTCGAATGGAATCGACATTTCTTTTTCCGACTTGGACGACAGGCTCGCCCTGATTGCCGATTATCCGCTTGAGAGCCGTTACTATCTCATGAGGAAGCTCGGACTTTGCATCCGCCTGCTCGTTGAGGGGTTCGGTGACAACTCTAAGTGGAAGTGGTCTTTTGTTGAAATCCAGGGCCGCTTCACAACCGTCATGAAGAACATGCTGGACTGGAAGCAGGCCAACAAGGATTATTTCGACTCTGGCTGCGAAAGCTACAGCACGACCGTCTTCTACATCAGAATGGTAAGGAAGAATCTCGACCTTTCGGCTAAGGAGTACAGGGACCGCTATGAGCTTGCCACCCACAGAATAGACGACATGAGGGCCGCTTTGAACTACATTGGAGCGGGCCGGAAAATCGCCATGATAATCGATGAAAAAAACGATGCCGAGGAAATGAAGAAAAGGTACCAAGTCTGGAGGGAAAAGCTCGAATCCGACCAGAAGAAGGGGCTTGCGACTTGATAAACGGCTTTTTATTGAAGTTTGTTGAAGTTTCATTTGTTCAATATTTCATTTTCATCTGTAAATATTGTAGAATCGATGATTATGAATAACGAGAACACACCCCACGGTACAATGACCGACAACAATCACGCGGCGCTTTGGCACGGAAGGTTCGCTGAAGGACCTGACGCCGCCGCCGTCGAATTCGAAACTTCCATACATGTCGACGAGAGGATGGCCTTGGACGACATCCACGGCTCCAAGGCCCATGCGGCTATGCTCGCCAGGCAGAAGATAATCTCTGAAGATGAGAACAAAGCGATTCAGGACGGACTCGACTCCATCGAGCGCGATTTGGGAAGCGGTGCCCTGAAGATAGATTATTCGGCCGAGGACATCCATTCTTTTGTCGAGGCCACTTTGACCGACAGAATCGGGGATCCTGGAAGAAAACTCCACACGGGAAGAAGCCGCAACGACCAGATTGCGTTGGACGAGCGTCTTTACCTCCGCCGCGTGATTCCTGAACTTCAGAAGCAGATTGTATCGCTCATAAAAACGCTCTCAAAAATTGCGGGTGAGCACACCGAGTCTCTCCTCACCGGCTACACTCACATGCAGCACGCCCAGCCGGGAACGTTGGCGCAGCATCTTTGCGCGTGGGCTTTCATGCTCAAAAGGGACGTGGAGCGTCTCGGAGATTCCTTGAAGCGCGTCTCTCTCTCCCCGCTCGGCTCCGGCGCGCTTGCCGGCTCCGGGCTTCCTTTGGACAGGGAATTCGTCGCCTCCGAACTTGGGTTCGACGGCGTGACGGAGAATTCCCTCGATTCTGTCTCCGACAGGGACTACTGCATCGAATTCACGGCCGATTTCGCTCTTCTACAGCAGCACTTGAGCAGGATGTGCGAGGAGGTCGTTCTTTGGTCGACTAGTGAATTTGCTTTCATCGATTTGAGCGAGAAGTGGTCGACAGGCTCTTCGATAATGCCGCAGAAGAAGAATCCCGATTTCGCCGAGCTTATCCGTGGAAGGACTGGGAAAGTGTACGGAGATTTGATAAATCTCCTCGTCATGATGAAAGGGCTTCCCCTTGCCTACGACAGGGACATGCAGGAGGACAAGGCTCCTCTTTTCGAGGCTCTGGACACTGTTCAGGGGAATGTCATCGTCTTCGAGGCGATGATTTCGAGCGCGAACTGGAATCTTCCGAACATGGAAAAAAGCTGCTTCGGCGGTTTTGCGAACGCTACGGACGTGGCTGACTATCTCGTCAGAAAGGGGCTTCCTTTCCGTGTCGCTCACGGCGTTTCGGCGAAGTGCGTCCGTTTGGCGATTGACTCTGGAAAATCCGCAATCGAGGACTTGTCCATTGAGCAGCTCAAGGGCATTTCGGATTTGTTCGAGTCCGACATATTCGAGAAAATCACTCCGAAAGCCTGCATGGAGGCCAGACTAACCACGGGTGGCCCAAGTTCTGTCGAGACAAAGAAGCAAATCAGCAAACTTGAAGAGTTCTGCTCGAAGTTCTAGGAGATAATATGCCCCAAAGTCAGTCGCATGAAATCGTTTTTCAGGAAAATGAGTTTGATATTCTTGAGAACAAACTTTTGAAACTTTCAAGTTCTCACGATGTCTACCGTTCTCTTGCGAATTTTCTTGCAAAAAAGTTTGAGTGCAAATATGTTCTCTTCTATTCTGACATCTATTCCGAACGGGGATGTGTTTTGAATTATGGAGAGCGTGTGCCTCATGCGATGAATATGCGGGCAGAAATTGATGAGCGGAAAAATTCTCCTGTTGATGACAATGCTCTTTTGAGACACAAAAACGGGGGATTTTCTGCTCCATTCAATATCTCTGAAGCCCAAAAGGGCTATATCTTCGTTGGGCCTAGAATGGATGGCGAGTTTCACACCATGAACATAATGCGTGAGATGATTCCTGTTGTCAGAACGCTGAACCATGTTCTCGTTTATCTGGCAGCCATGAAAGAAAGGGAAGCCAGAGAACGACTCAGAAACGCTTTTTCTAAGTATGTTTCCTCTGATGTTGTCGACACGATTATCGAAAATCCTTCCGATGTGAATCTTGGAGGGGAGAGGGCCAATCTCTCTGTAATTTTCACCGATTTGCAGGAATTCACTTCTTTAAGCGAGACTCTTGAACCTGAAAAACTCGTAAAAATCCTGAACATGTATTTTTCGGAGATGAGCGAGGTTATCTTCGGGCTTGGCGGGACAATCGACAAGTTTGAGGGCGATGCCATAATGGCTTTTTTCGGCGCTCCAAAAAAACTTGAGGACCACGCAGTTCGCTGTTGCATTGCCGCTTTGAGACTTAGCCGCATGGAAAAAATATTGAATGATCAACTCATGGTCGAGCATTTGATTTCCGAGCCGCTTTACACGAGAATCGGAATCAACACTGGCGACATGGTTGTTGGAAATGTTGGCTCCGCTACCCGATTCGAGTACACGATAATCGGTTCAAATGTGAATATCGCTTCAAGAATAGAAGATTGCAACAAGAAATACGGTACTCAAATCCTTATAAGTGAGCAGACTTTCGATGCTGTCAAGAATTTTTTTGAGTGCAGATTTGTTGATGAAGCCCAGTTGAAGGGAGTTTCTAAGCCGGTTCGCATTTACGAACTTGTTTCCGAAAAGGAAAACTTGCTTTCAAATATCAGTCTTTATGATAGGCACAATGACATGGTTTTCGCTGATTCTAATGTGGAAAATATTGAGATTGCCACGGAACTTGAGGAACTTGAGGAACTTGAGGAACTTGAGGAACTTGAGGATGATTGATGACGGTTATGGTCTAAATAGTGAGTTTTTGGATGTTAATGTGCATAAAAATCTAAATTTCATTTATTAAAATGCCGAGGATATAGACATGAATACTTTTACACGTTCAGTTGATTTGTTGCAGCGCGCCATGAGCGTCAATTCTCTTCGTTATCAGGTTTCGGCGAATAACATCGCCAACGCCGAGGTTCCTAACTACAAGCGTCAGGAAGTGAATTTCGAGAGTGAGTTGAAGAAGGCTTTCGATTCCGAGAAGAATCCGAGCAATTTCGAGCTTGCCACAAACGACGAGAGGCACATACAGGTGAGCCAGAAGATGGACTTCCGCGATGTGCAGCCGAGAAGGGTGACTGACTGGACTACCACGGCCAACGCCAACGGAAACAATGTCGACCCTGAGAGCGAAGCCATGAACGTGATGAAGATTCAGCTGAACTACAGGTTGCTTGCTCAGTTGGAAAATTTTGAATTCAGCCAAGTGAAAGTCGCTATGAAGAAATAGGCGGTGATTTTCCGCTCTTTTTCATGACCTTTTGATAAAAAATTGGAGATATATGATATGGGAATGTTCACTTCTATAAATATTGCAGCTACTGGCATGAGCGTTGAGAGATTGCGCACCGACGTGATTTCGAACAACATAGCCAACGCTTCCACGACAAGGACTCCAGAAGGCGGCGCGTTCAAGAAGGCGATGGTCGTTTTGGAACCTGTCGCTTCTGAGCATCCTACATGGAGAATGCCGTTCGTCAACGACGGACAGGACAATGGACCCGGAAAGGGCGTGCGTGTCAAGTCGATAACGAAGGACACTTCGCAGGGGAGGATGGTCTACGACCCGTCCCACCCGGATGCGATAAAGAGCGGTCCGAATGCCGGATATGTCGAGTATCCGAATGTGAACATTGTGAACGAGATGGTCGACCTGATTTCCGCTTCCCGCGCTTACGAGGCCAACTCGACCGTCATCCAGGGCGCGAAGGATATGTTCGGCTCGGCCTTGGAAATCGGGAAAAACTAGCCGAATAAAAAAAAGAGAGATAGTCAATTTGGAGATGTAGATAAATGAACGTGATGAATGTTATGGGCGCGCCTGAGATGTTGAGGACAAATCCTGCGCACGCCGGAACTGCGAAAATTTCTAATCTGATTCCAGGGCAGGAGATTGCCGTGAACGACTCTTCCGACAAGAAGATGGGGACGTTCGAGACATATCTCATGAACGCTGTAAAGGAAATGAACGACCAGCAGCTCGATGTAGGCAGAAAAACCGAGCAGCTCATCACGGATCCTGATTCTGTCGACATTCACGAGGTTACCACGGCGATGGCGAAGGCTCAGATGTCGCTTTCGCTCGCTCAGACTGTGATCGATCGTGTTGTTTCTGGTTGGAACGAGCTTTCGACTAACCGCTAAAAAATAAACGAGATAATTTAAAAAATTTGTTCGTTCTCGGGAGGGTCAGATGAACGAATGGTTTAAGAAAACCGGTGCAAAATTCAAAGAGAATTGGTCCAAGTGGTCAATCGTACAGAAACTTATTTTAGTAGGCGTTGTCGTCGTCATAATAGCCGTCATTGTTGTGATGGCCAGAACATCGGCCAAGCCGACAGGGGTTCCTCTTTTCAATACTGCCATATCCAATCAGACGGCGCGTGAGAACATCCTTTATAGGCTTGACGAAGAGAATGTGAAGTATTCGATTTCTTCAGATGGAAAGATATTGGTGGACGACGATGTTACAGCCCGCCGCATGAGGAATATTCTCATAGATGAGGATCTTGTTCCGAAAGATGTCGATCCATGGGGCTTCCTCAATGTTTCTCAGTATTCCATCACTGATTTTGAGCGTGAAAACAACAAGAATTTGGCTGTAAAGAAGAGCGTGAAGGCTCAGCTCGAAGCCTTGTCAGATATCGCGAGTGCAGATGTCGAAATCGGGTTCCCTGACGACGCTCTTTTCACTGAGTCACAGAAGCCCGTCTCGGCCTCTGTGATTTTGACGTTTAAGCAAGGCTGCGACATAGCTCCTGGCAGCAAGAAAGTCCATACGATTCAGAAAATTCTTCTTCATTCCATTGTTGGTCTGAAAGATGAGAACATAACGATATCAAGTGTTGATGGTGTTCAACTCAATGATTTTTCAGGTCTTGAGGCTTTGGACAGGCTCTCGCTCGCCGAACGCGAGCAGAAGTTGCGCACGAAGCACGAGGTTGAAGTCCGCGCGAAGGTCTTGAAGGCGTTGCAGAGCATATTCACTCCCGACCGCATCAGGCAGGTCGTTGTGAAAATCGATTGGGACATGTCGGAAGTCGTGAGCGACAAGACAATCTATTCTCCAGTGGAAATCACTCCGCAGGATCCAGAGAAGCCTTACGATACGAGGGTCACTCGCGACTATCTTCCGCTTTCCTCTCAGACTGTGACGAAAGAGTGGACTGGAACCGGCTACAACCCGGAAGGACCTGCCGGTGTCGAAGGGCAGAATCCTCCTGTGTATTCCGACATGTCGAATGTGATTGGCAAGTCTGTGGAGACTGGCGTTACTCAGAACAACGTCATCAATACTGAGCAGAGGCACGAGAATGTGCACTCGCAGCCGGGACGCGTTTCTGTCGCCGTCAACATCGACGGACGCTGGAAGGCGAAATACGATAAGAACCACAACTACGTCATAACGGAAGACGGCCATATCGACTTCACCTATACGCCAGTTTCTGCGGAAGTCCTCGATGAGGCCACAAAGTATGTCCAGTCTGCGATTGGCTACGACAAAATCCGAGGCGACAGTGTTAGCGTCACGAGCATCCAAATCGACCGCGACGAGGAATTCGAGAAGCTTGAGGATGAGTATTTCGCGGCCCAGAAGCGAAAGTTCATGATAATGATTGTCCTTGCGGGAATCATTCTTATTCTTTTGGCGTTCATTATCTTCAGGTTTGTTTCGAGGGAAATCGAGAGGAGAAGGAGACTCCGCGAGGAGGAAATCCTCAGAAGACAGCAGGCGGAGCGCGAGAAAGCTCTTTGGGAGGCGAAGGACCAGGATATGCAGGTCACGATGTCCGTCGAAGAGAGGAAGCGCGCCGAGCTTCAGGAGAACGCTATCGCCATGGCGAAAGAGCATCCTGATGAAGTTGCCATGCTCATCAAAACGTGGCTCATGGACGATAATAACTGATGAACGAGTTCATAAAAGTTCCGGAGCTTTCTGGAAAGGAAAAGGCGGCGATTCTTTTGACAGAGCTTGGCTCGTTCAATACGGGCAAGGTCTTTTCTCTGCTTAGCGAGAATGAGATAGAGAAGTTGCTCGCCGCCGTCGCATCCTTGCGGAAAGTGACCATGCAGGACGAAATCCGCGTTTTGACCGAGGTGAATGAATTCGGTGTCAAGAGGGGAATTTCAAAGCCGGTACGTTCAGACGCGGAGATAAGGGCGGAGATGAACGTGCAGATTTTGAACAGCAAAGACAAGAACAAAGATTTGCGCGATTTTATAAATCAGAATCCTGATACTATTGCAAATGCGTTGAGGGATTGGATGAGGGAGGAGTGATATGCCAGAATCAAAGGGCGCTTCCAAGTCTGGTAGCGGAAAGAAAGGCGGAATAAAAGATTATAAAAGCCTGACGGGAAAACAGAAGGCGGCGATTTTCCTTATTTCCCTCGGATCTGATGTTTCAGCTGAGGTAATGAAGAAGTTGAACGAGGCCGACGTTGAAAAACTGACTTTTGAAATCGCCCGCTTGGACAAAATCGAGGCTGATTTCAAGGATCA
>CAMHLH010000058.1 GCA_946185925.1 uncultured Treponema sp. | reverse complement strand
ATGGCGGTCATCCTCTTCCTTTTGGGCTGGGCGCTCTTTGCCCTCATGGCCCTGGCTCCGGGCGACATCGTGGACCAGATGATGTCGCAGCAGCTCTTGAGCCAGACGTCGGGCGCGAACGGTGGCGGAGCCGGAAGCGACAGGTCGTTCTCGGAGGAGCAGATGGCTGCGACGAGGGCGGAGCTTGGGCTTGACCAGCCTTTCACCGTGCAGTATTTCAAGTGGCTAAAGCGCGTCGTGGTCGACCACGACCTCGGCGTGAGCCTGATTTCGCGTGCGCCGGTCGCCTTCCTCATAAAAAGCCGCATCGTCAACTCCCTCATATTGAACATCATCTCCCTGGTCTTCATAACGATTTTCTCTTTCGTTCTGGGCGTCTACTTCTCCAGCAAGGTGGGGACGAAGACCGACGTTGCCGCGACTTTCTTCGCACTCTTCTTCCACGCATTCCCAGGCATCCTGCTCTTGATTCTCCTGCAGCTTTTCGCGAGCGCGACGAACCTTTTCCCGGTCACGGGCTATCCAGACTTTCCGTTCGCCGAGAATCCCGCGAAATTCACATTCTCCTACGCGCACCATGTTTTCCTTCCGCTCCTCGCTTCGTTTTTGGGCGGATTCGGCTCCACGATGCGCATGATTCGCTCCACGATGCTCGACCAGATGGGGCTTCCGTACATACAGGCGTTGCGCGCCCGGGGAATCTCCGAGAGGCGGGTCTTCCTGAACCACGCTTTCAGGAACACGTTGAACCCGTACATCACGGGGAGCGCGAACTTGCTCGCGGGACTTTTCTCCGGTTCCCTGGTTTTGGAAATCATCTTCGCATATCCCGGAATCGGAAGGCTGATGTACGAGGCCGTTTTGCAGCAGGACGTGAACCTGGTCTTGGCAAATTCCATGTTCATAGCGTTCCTTGTCCTTGTCGGCATGGTCGTCTCCGATATTCTGCTCGCCGTGGTGGACCCGAGAATCCGCTACGGAAAAAATTAGGCCGTTTATTGAATTCGCTTCTTGCTTTTTTCGTTTGAGTTTTACAGGAGGTCAAAAATGAAAAAAATCAACCGTTCCTTGACGCTTGGAGTCTTGTCGCTGTCCATTGTGGTTTCCTCTGTCGTTTCATGCTCGGTAAGCGACATTGAAAGTTTCATTTCCGAGCTTTCAAAGCCGACACTGAATTTCAAAGGCATCTCGATTGATTCGTTGGACACCGAGGGTATCAGTTTCAAATGCGACTATTCAATAACGAATCCGTACAGCATCGATGTCTCCGTGGCTCAGGTGGCGGCGGACATCACCTGCGACGGAAACGCGTTCACGAGCATCACCGCGAACGAGGGAGTCTCCCTCGCCGCGAAGTCTGAAAAAGAAAACTCGTTCGACTTCAAGGTGCCCTACGACTCCCTCATCAACTTCGCGAAGTCCTACACTTCGGGCGCGAAATCGCTTCCGTTCAACGTATCGGGCAGCGTCGGACTCGATTTGAGCAAGGTCACTTCCCTCACGGACAAGACTTTGAGCCTGCCTTTCAGCAAGTCGATTGACGCGCCTGTGATAAAGCCGTCCTTCGATTTTTCAGACCCGAAGGTTGTGTTGCCGAGTAAAGCTGAATTACTTTCTGCTATATCTAAAGTTAATCCCATTGGAGCTGTAAAAGCTGTCGCTGCTATTACCACCGGAGGAAAGGTGGAAGCAGATATATTCGACAACGTTGATTTGAACATAAAGCTGAATTTCGACATGAGCGTTTCCAATTCTGGAAGCTCGGCGTGGAGCTATCTCGTCAAGAACTGTTCGATAAACACTGGAGAAGAGGGGGAGAACGCCCTGATTTCGCTCGACACGTCTGATTCCCAGGCAATCAATTCGTCTAGCGGGACCGTTCCTTTGACTGCGACCTTGAACACGCTGAAATTCGGAAAATTCATCGCGAAGATAATCAACAAGTCGGGGACGAATCCAAGCTTTTCAATCGACAGCGGAATCTCTTTCCCGGAAATCGAAAGTCTGGCTGGCTTTGAATTTCCCCTGTCGTTCTCAAAGGAAATCCCGCTTAGCGATTTTGGATTGGCCAATGACTGAAACTGAATCGGAGTAAAATTTATTTTTATAGGAGTTAAAAATGAAAAAAATCAGGCTTTTCGCGGCAGGAGTTCTTTCCGCCGCATTGGTCGCTGGAACGGCTCTTTCATGTTCCACCAGCGAGTTGACCAAGCTGCTTTCTGGAAGCACAGTTTCGAAACCGACTTTGAGCTTCAAGGACATCGCCATCAATTCTCTGGACACAGAGGGGGTCACCTTCAAGTGCAACTATTCGATAACGAATCCTTATGCGGTTGCCGTTTCCGTGTCTAAAGTGGCGGCGGACATCACCTGCAACGGAAACGCGTTCACGAGCATCACCGCCAACGAGGGCGTCTCCCTCTCCGCCAAGTCTACAAAGTCGAACACCTTCGACTTCAAAGTGCCTTACGACTCCCTCATCAATTTCGCGAAGTCATACACTTCGGGCGCCACATCGTTGCCGTTCAACGTATCGGGCACCGTCGGCCTCGATTTGAGCAAGGTCACTTCCCTCACCAACAAGACTTTGAGCCTGCCGTTCAACAAGTCCGTGAACGCTCCGATTGTAAAGCCGACTTTCACGCTCTCAAGCCCCAAGCTCGTCCTTCCGACGACTTCGGAGCTTGTGGCCGCATTCAAGAACAGCGGAATGTCGGCGACGACGGCGGCAAAGACAGCCGCGAACATCGTCGCTGGAAAATCCGTGGACTCCAGCGTCTTCGACAACGTCGACTTGAACATGAAGGTGAATTTCAACCTCGGAGTCTCCAATTCTGGAAGCTCTGCGTGGAGCTACCTCGTCAAGAACTGCTCGATAAACACCGGCGACAACTCCGTGATTTCGCTCGACACGTCCAATTCCTCGGCAATCACTTCTTCGAGCGGGACCGTTCCTTTGACGGCCACCTTGAACACCTTGAAATTCGGAAAGTTCATCGCGCAGATTCTCAGCAAGTCCGGCACGAATCCGACATTCACTTTGGACAGCGGAATCACCTTCCCGGAACTCGGTTCAACGAGCTTCCCGCTTGCCTATTCAAAGGCGATTCCTTTGAGCAGCTTCGGATTGACGAAATCGTGAATCCCTGGCGTTTTTGAACAATTTTTACTGAACGGAGTTATATAAATGAAGAAAGTCTTCCAATATTTGAAATCGCGTCCTCTTGCGTCTTTGTCGCTAGCCGCGCTTTTTGTTCTGTATTTGACAATGATTTTCGCTCCGTTCATAGCCCCTTACTCCCCGTCCCGGTCGTTCGAGGCGGAATCCTTCCATCCGTCGAATCTGGAGATTTCCGCCAAGGGGTTCGTGGCGAGGGAGTACCGGGTTTTGAATCCCGTGACATGGAAATACGCGAAGGTGAAGGGGCTTAGCCGGAAGGTTTCGTTCTTCGTTAAGGGCGAGGAATATTCGGTTTTCGGCCTCAAATGCTCAAGGCACCTTTTCGGCTCTGACGGCTATCCCGTTTTCGTGTTCGGCTCCGACAACCTGGGGCGCGACCTTTTCTCCAGAATCGTCTACGGAAGCAGAATCTCGCTCACGATAGGCTTCGTGGCTAGCGCGATTTCCCTGCTGCTCGCGATTGTCTTCGGAGGCCTCGCTGGCTACTACGGCGGCGTTCCTGACTGGACGATAATGCGCTTCTCCGAGTTCTTCATGCTCATTCCGAGCCTCTATCTGATTCTCTTCCTGCGTTCGCTTTTGAACAGCCAGATGGATTCGGGCCAGAGCTACATGATAATAACCGTCATCCTCTCCCTTGTCGGCTGGCCTGGGAGCGCGCGGACTTTGCGCGGCATGGTTCACGCGATAAAGCGCGAGGAATTTGTGGAGGATGCCGCTTTGGAGGGGGTGCCGAGCCTCGTCATAATTTTCCGCCACATAATTCCCCAGATAACCAGCCTGCTCATCGTCTCCACCACGCTCTCCATTCCGGGCTTCATCATGTCCGAGACGACCTTGAGCTACTTGGGGCTTGGAATCGCGGACCCGGCGGTCTCCTGGGGTTCACTGATAAACCGCGACATATCCACTTTGAGCAATCTGAGGAATTTTCCATGGCTTTTGACCCCGGTCTGGCTCCTGCTTCTCGTGACCCTCGCCTTCAATTTCGTGGGCGACGCCCTCAGGGACTTCTACGACCCCTACCACACGAAGATTTTCACATGGCGGGATTTGTTCTCTTTCTTCTTCAAAAAATCCGCCGGTAGAAAAAATGAAGAGAAAGTTGCTGCCGAGGCAGTTGGCGTTTTTGGAGAGAAGATTGAGAGAACCGATGGAAAAATCGACCCGGATGAAATTCTACGGGTGGAGAACCTGCATGTGGGCTTCAAAATATACAGGGGCAGGGAATCTGTCGTCATCCATTCTGTGAGGGGTGTCTCGTTTTCGATGAAAAAAGGCGAGATTCTCGGAATCGTGGGCGAGTCCGGTTCCGGGAAGACCGTCACGACGACCGCCATTCCAGCCCTGCACGGCGCGAACGCAATTGTCGATGGAAGAATCTTCTTTGATGGAGTTGAAATCTCCAGGCTTTCCCAGAAAGAGATGCGCTCGTACCGGGGAAGGAAAATCGGCATGATTTTTCAGGAGCCAGGGCGGAGCTTCGACCCGTTGCAGAACATGGGAAGCGTCTTCTTTGAGACGTTCAGAAATTCAAATCCGAAAATCACAAGGGAGGAGTCCGACAGGAAGGCCGTGGAGCTTTTGGCCGAGGTGGGGCTGCCGGACCCTGAAAGGCGGCTTCGGAATTTTCCCCACCAGTTCTCGGGCGGCCAACTGCAGAGAATCGGAATCGCCCTGTCTCTCGCCCAGGACTGCCGGCTTCTGATTGCCGACGAGCCTACGACCGCGTTGGACGTGACGATTCAGGCCCAGATTGTGGACTTGCTCAGGGAGTTGAACAGAAAACGTGGGCTTTCGATAATCTTCATCAGCCACAACATAAATCTCGTGGCGGATTTGTGCGACAACATAATCGTCATGTACGGCGGTCTTGTGATGGAGAAATTCCCTGCGGCCGCCATAAGGGAGGGGGCGGGGACTTCAGATGGAAAACCCGTGCACCCGTACACGCTTGCCCTGTTGGCGTCGACCCCGCGGTTCGGCAGCCACTACACTTCCGGGCGGCTCGTCTCCATACCCGGCCGCGTGACGGACCCGGCACATCCTGAGCCTGGCTGTCCGTTCGCCCCCCGCTGCGCTTTCTCAAGGGATTCCTGCCGCGTGGAAAAGGGCAAATGCTGGAAAACTTGTGAAAAATCCACCAACGTATCTTATAATTGAAATTCTAGGTAACAATCAATATTTGACGCATTCGTCAAAATCAATGGGGGCTAAAAATGTACTTCAACTACAGCGACAAGAGCATCTGCGAGAAAAGCACTGGAAAATCCGCGAACGACATTGTTGAAATCTACAAGTCGTTGCGCTTCACGGACGGAACGGAGCTTGCTTTCATCAACAACCACGGAAGCTACAACAACGGATACGACAGCGACAACAACTACAATCCGGCCTTGGACAACTATGTCTACTGGGGCGAGGATTTCATCCCGAGCGGAAGGTGCGTTCTTCTCCGCACTTTGAACACGATTGAGTGCTGGGAGGAGGAGACTTTCAAGGATAGGGATGAGAGGCTTACGACTCCCGAGCTTTTCACGAGAATGCTGAAATTCTTTCAGGAAGTCTACAAGACGATGTCAATCGACAATCCTGTGATGCTCTGAAAAAAAATGGACTACATCCTCGAAGCAAGAAATCTAAAGAAGACGTTCTCACTTGATGCCGGTTTTTTCGCCAAGAACGACAGGAAGGTCTATGCCGTGAATGATGTCTCTTTTGGAATAGAGCGGGGTAGGACTTACGGGCTGGTGGGCGAGTCCGGTTGCGGCAAGACGACGACGGCGAGGATTCTGGTCGGCATGTACAAGGCCGATTCGGGCGAAATCCGCTTCGGTTCGGGCTCTGCCGCGGATGCGCGGCCAATGAGGGAGAGAATCAAGTATGTCTTCCAGGACCCGTCCCGCTCGCTGAATCCAAGGATGACAGTCGGTTCGATATTGACCGAGGCCTACAGGTATTCTTCGATTTTTCCCGGCAAGGAAAAGGCAAGGGAAGAGGCGGGCAGGCTGCTTGAGGAAGTCGGTCTCGACTCCAGCGACCTCGACAGGCTTCCGAGCGAGTTTTCGGGCGGACAGCGGCAGAGGATTTCCATCGCCCGCGGCCTCATAATGAAGCCGGATGTCCTCATCTGCGACGAGATTGTTTCCGCCTTGGACGTTTCCGTTCAGGGGCAGATTCTGAATCTCCTTCTTGACCTGAAGAAAAGCCGAGACCTTTCCTTCCTCTTCATCGCCCATGATTTGCGGGTTTCCTGCTACTTCTGCGACACAATCGGCGTCATGTATTCGGGCGTGCTCGTGGAGGAGGCTCCCGCCGCCGATTTGTACAAGACCGCCACCCATCCCTACACGAAGCTGCTCTTCGCAGGCTCCCAGGGGCTTTCTGGCGGACAGTCCGGCGAGGTCAAGACCGCGCTCAAAAGCGTCTCGGGCTGTCCTTTCGCCCACAGGTGTCCGCACGCCGTGGACAAGTGCCTGTCTTCCCTGCCGGAATGGAAAATCGTTTCTGGAAACCACAAGGTCAGGTGCTGGCTTTGAAAAATAGAAAAAACAATGGTTAGCGTAATGGAAAATCAAAATAAAAAAGTAGAAAAACCTTCAGAAAGTTCAAACGAGGAGATGCCGGCCGAGCAGAAAGCGGCTCTTTCTCAGATGTTCGAGCTCATAGCGTCTTCCGCGGACTCCTCCACAATCGCGGAATTCTTCGCCTGCCTCATGACCCCCGCCGAGCTCAAGGATTTGGCTGTGCGCTGGATTCTGGTGAACGAAATCGACAGGGGGACGACGCAGAGGGAAATCGCGAAAAGGTACCACATTTCGCTCTGCAAGATAACGCGCGGTTCGAAGGAGTTGAAAAAAGAGGGAAGCGCGTTCAAAAAGTTCATAGAGATGGCGAAGTCTTCTGGAAGCGGACAGGAAAGTTGAGCGATGAAAAATGATTTGAGGAAATTCCTGGACAGGGGGCTGCACTTTCGCGAGCGTTTTTCGTCAGGCTCTGTGAACATCTTCATCTACTTCGTCGTCATCGCCGTTGTCGGCTCTGGACTTTTGCAGCTGCCGATTTTCTACAGGGACTTCAAGCCAATCCACTACGTCGACACGCTTTTCACGACTGTGTCGGCCCTTTGCGTCACGGGACTCTGCCCAATCGACATCGAGAAGTTCAACATGGGCGGGCTTGCTCTTCTCATGCTCATCATCGAGCTTGGCGGGCTTGGGCTTATCGCGTTCTTTTCGATATACATCGCGCTTCCCGCAAAGCGGCTCTCGCTCGTCAGCCGCCATGTCGTCAAGGATTTCTTCGTCTCCGACGTGGAGACGAACCATGTGAACATCGTCAAGCAAATCGTAATCTACAGCCTGCTCATCCAGCTCCTCGGCGGAATCTTCCTGGCCTGCATCCTCGAAGAGAACTGCGAGCCGAATTATCTCTTCTTCGGCTTCTTCCTTTCCGTTTCCGCCTTCTGCAACGCGGGGTTCGCTCCCTGGTCCGACAGCCTCCATCATCTGGACTCGGACATTCCGTTCAATTCCGTCATCATCTTCCTCGTCATATTCGGTGGGCTTGGCTTCACCGTCATGCAGGACGTGATTTACTGGTGCACGACGCGGATAAAAAGGTTCTTGTTCGGAACCGGAAAGAAGCACGAGATTTCGCTCCACTCAAAAATCGTCTTCGTCATGACTCTGTTTTTGGTTCTGATTCCGAGTGTGATTTACTTGATTCTCGAATGGAACAACGCCTTCAAGGATTTGCGTTTTCCCTCAAAAGTCATGAACGCTGTCTTCCAGAGCGTCACCTGCCGAACTGCCGGCTTCGAGCTTGTGGGCGAGGGCAGTTTCACGCCGGCCGGGACTTTCCTGAGCGAGCTTTTGATGGCGATTGGGGGAAATCCCGGCTCCATGGCGGGCGGAATAAAGACCACGACGGTTTTCCTCGTCCTCTGCCAGTCCTTCAAGACCAGCGCGGACGTGGGCTACCTTTCGATATTCCACAGGGACATAGACTATTCCGACACCGACAAGGCCTCCTCCGTGCTTTTGAAGGCGATAATCTTCATCGGCATCGTGGTTTTTGCGCTTTTGCTGAGCGAGCACTCTTCGATAATGGCGGGGAGAATCTCTTCCGGCGACATAACGTTCGAGGCGATAAGCGCGATTGGAACAGCCGGCTTGACCAGGGGCATAACTCCGCTCTTGAATCCGCTGAGCAAAATCATATTGATAGTCGCCATGTACGGGGGAAGGACGGGCGTCATAACCTTGAGCCTCTCGATTCCGATGAAGTCTCAGATGCTGAAGAGGTTCGTGGACTATCCGAGGGAGCAGATTCTCGTCGGTTGAAAAATCGGATTGAAACAAGTCAAAGGAGAATAAAAAATGGGAACTATTTCGATAATTGGATTGGGGAATTTCGCCTGCAGGTTGATTGACGAGCTTTACGCGCTTGACACTGCCGAGGTCTTCATCGCCGACAGGGACAGGCAGAAGATAGAGCAGTACCGCGACAAGGTGAAGGACAGTGGCATCCTCGACGTCATAAACCTGGACGTGCTGAAGAAGATTGTGCCCGAGGACACTTCCCACGCAATCGTCGACATGGGGCACGACAACATGGAGCCTGCGATTCTCGTGACCCACTACCTGCACGAGATGGGGATAAAGAACATCATCGTCAAATCGCAGGGGGACGCGAACGCGGAGATTTTGAAGCTTGTGGGCGCGACCCAGGTCATCCTTCCAGATTTGGACGCCGCCCAGAGGGTGACGCAGATGCTCACTTCGACTTCGCTCTTCGACTTCTTGCAGGTCTCTTCGCTTTTCTTGATGGCGGAAGTCACCGTGAAGCCCGAGGACACCGGCAAGACGCTTCTTTCGTGCGAGTTCAGGAAAAAATACCGCCTGAACGTCATCGCCTACCGCCCAAGCGAGGGGACGGAGCTCAGCCCTGTCCGCTCCTCCGACTTCGCCTTGATTGTTGGCCAGCATCTTCTTGTCGCCGGAACCGAGGCCGACATAAAAGCCTACATTGGAACGAACACCGAAGCCAACGGAGCCGCCGCAAAAGCCAAGAACTACAAGATAAAAGTCCTTGACAAACTTTTCCGCAAAAGATGAGCGAACCTCCTAGGACTCATTTGGCCCCTGGTTGCTTCTTGATTTCCACCAGCGCGAAAGAATCGCCCTGCGATTCTTGTAAAACTTGCAGCCAACCAGCAAATGCCTAGGACTCATTTGGACCCTGGCAAGTTCTTAATTGAGAAAACCCTCTAAAAAACATATAATTTTCTCTAATTTTTATTCCACCAAATTTCGAGGATTTTAAATGAAAGCTATCGAACTTGAGAAGACTTACAACCCGAAGGATTTTGAGGACAGAATCTATGCGGAATGGGTTGAGAAGGGATATTTCAGGCCTTATTCCGACAAGGAAAATCCGGTTCACAACGAAAAGAAATCGACAAACATCAACTACACGGTCGTGATTCCGCCGCCGAACGTGACGGGCGTGCTGCACATGGGACACGGATTGAACAACACGCTGCAGGATGTCGTCGTCCGCTACCACAGGATGAAGGGCGACAACACCCTCTGGATTCCTGGAACCGACCATGCGGGAATCGCCACGCAGAACGTCGTCGAGCGCGCCCTCAAGAAGGAAGGCAAGAGCCGCAACGACCTCGGCCGCGAAAAGTTCATCGAGCGCACTTGGGAAGTCACCCACGAGCACCACGACACAATCGTCAAGCAGCAGAAGAAGCTCGGAAACTCCGTCGACTGGTCTAGGGAACGCTTCACCTACGACGAGGGGCTTTCAAAGGCCGTTCGCGATGTTTTCGTCACCCTCTACGAGCGCGGACTCATGTACAAGGGGCAGAGGCTCGTGAACTGGTGCCCGCGCTGCGGAACCGCACTCGCCGACGATGAAGTCGACCACGTTGACACGCAGGGCGCGATGTACCACATCTTCTACAAGTTCGCCGACGGTTCCGGGAAGATTGAGGTCGCCACGACCCGTCCAGAGACCTTCTTCGGAGACACCGCCGTCGCCGTGAACCCGAAGGACGAGAGGTACAGTTCAATCGTCGGAAAGAAGGTCGTCCTTCCGCTCATCAACAAGGAGATTCCGATAATCGCCGACGAGTACGTCGACATGGAATTCGGAACCGGAATGGTGAAAATCACTCCCGCGCACGACCCGAACGACTGGGAAGTCGGAAAGAGGCACGACCTTGAGGTCATCAACC
>CAMHLH010000057.1 GCA_946185925.1 uncultured Treponema sp. | reverse complement strand
CCTTCGCGACATATTCCAAATCGACTTTCTTCTGCTCCTCACGGTACGGAATGCCGATGCCGCCTCCCAAATCGACGAATTCGATGTTCACTCCGCACTTTTCTTTAATCTCAAGGGAAAGCTCGAAGACGAGTTTCGCCGTGTCGACGAAAAATTCAGGATTCAATTCGTTTGAGGCGACCATCGTGTGGAGGCCGAAATGCTTCACTCCGCCGGCTTTGCAGACCTTGTAGGCCTCGATGAGCTGCTCGCGGGTGCAGCCGTACTTCGCCTCCTCGGGCTTTCCGATTATGGAGTTGCAGCCGTGCTTTGCCTGGCCCGGATTGTAGCGGAAGCAGATTGTCTCCGGCAATTTTCCGAGGGACTTCCTCAAAAATTCAATGTGGGTGATGTCGTCGAGGTTTATGATGTCGCCCTCGGCAAAAGCGTACTGGTACTCGCTCGCCGGAGTCTCGTTCGATGTGAACATCACATAGTCGCCCTTCAAGCCGACCATCTTCGAGAGCATCAATTCAGGAAGCGAAGAGCAGTCGGCTCCGCAGCCCTCCTCGGCAAGGATTTTGAGGATGTAGGGGTTCGGGCAGGCTTTCACCGCGAAATACTCCCTGAATTCAGGGAAAATCGAAAACGCCTTGGTGAAATAGCGGACGTTCTCCCGGATTGCCTTCTCGTCATAAATATAGAAAGGTGTCGGAAACTTCTCTGTGAGCTTTGAAAGCTCGTCGTGGTTCAAAGGAAAATTGGAACTCATTTTTTCTCCTGTTTTGTTTGTTGGCTTATTCTAAACTTTGGATTTGGATTCTACAACAGACCATTTCAGGAACCAGGCCTGTCATGAAGTTTCGGCATCGCCCATGTCCACGAAAATTTGCGAGACTAGAAAATCTCGTTTATCATATGTAGACATGATATTTAACACAAAAACGTACAAGACTCAAACGAAAATTTTTTCAATATCGGTGCTCATCTTCGTTTTGGCGGCATCCGCCATCCTCATACTGTTCGGTTCAAGAAGCTCGTTCAACAAAACAGTGGGAAACGAACTGGAGCAACTCGCCACGATGAAGAAGCTCGACTTCGAGGGGAAGCTCAACAGCCAAATCGCGCTCGTCCTGCAGATGGCAAAATCCCCGGTCTTCAAAAGGTTCATAGAGGAAGCCGAAAATGAATCCTTCAAAAACGAAGCGATTGATGAAATCGCCGCATACGAGGAGTCCTTTTTGGGTCACAGCTCGTTCTGGTGCGCCGACGCGACGAAGGAATTCTACTCGAACAGGAAAATGATGTATGTCGTAGACCCCGACAAACCGAGCGAATACTGGTACAAGATGACGATGGACGCAAAGGAGGACTACAACTTCAACATAAACTACAACCCCGACCTGAAAGTCACGAACCTCTGGCTGAACGCTGTCGTGAGGAACGCGGACGGAAAGGCAATCGGAGTTGCGGGAACGGGAATCCCGCTCGACGGCTTCATCGAAGGCGTGTACGAGGACATGGGCGAGGACAGGACGATGTACCTGTTCAACAGCGCGAACGAGATAACCGGCGCGCTGGACAAGGATTTGATAGAGTCGAAAAAGCTCATAACGGCAGAGATAAAGGAACTAGAAGGAAGAGAAAGCGAACTCATCACGCTGGACAGTGCGAAAATCATGACGAATTCTGGAATCTACGTCGTGAAGAACCTGCCGTCCGTCAACTGGAGAATCATCATCTTCAAGCCGTTCACGACAAGGAACCTGCTTTTAAACTCCTACACGTTCGTCTCGTCGCTCCTCATCGCGATAACGGTCGCCCTCCTCACAGTCTTCAACATCTTCATATCGAGAATTCTAAAATCGATGGGAGCCGTCATCAGGACGACCCACGAGGAAGCGTCCAAGCAGAAGTCGATTGTCGCGAACGTCCGCCGCTCAGTCAAATCGAACGTGAACTCGATAGCGAACTTCGGGGAACTGATGTCGGAGCAGGCGGCCACAATCGAAGAGAGCGAAGCGCACATAACGGAGCTGATAAACCAGGTGCAGTCGCTCGAAAACCTCAGAAAAAATTCCACGGAGAACACGAAGAACCTAGAGAAAAGCTCGCAGGTGGGAGCCGAGCACATCGAAGAGCTTCAGGAAAAAATCATGAAAATCGAAAAATGCACGGAACGTCTGAACTCCGCGAACGACCTGATTTCTTCGGTGACAGACCAGACCGCGCTCGTGGCAATAAACGCGGCAATCGAAGCGGCGCACGCGGGAGAGATGGGAGCCGGGTTCGCGGTGGTCGCGAGGGAAATCAGGCAGCTTGCCGAAAAATCCAAGGAGCAGGAAGAGGAAGTCATCAATTCAATAGAAGAGATGACGGAGATGGTGAAAATGATGAGCGAGTATTCGGCGACAGTCAAAGATTCGTTCAGCAACATCGTAGAGAATTCGGGCAAGGTCGGGGAAAACTTCATGGAAATGTCCGAATCGATAGAACAGCAGGCGACAATCGGACAGACGATAAGCTCCAACCTCAAGGCGATAACCGAGAGCGTGGAGAAGACGACGAGCGAATTCGACTCCATGAAAACGGAGAACGAAAGCGTCGCCACGGACATCGAAAAGGTCGCGGGAAATTCCGAAGTGCTTCTGAAATCGGCGGAGAAGGCACTCCGGAAAATATAGAGGCAGCTATTCCACGACGAGCGTCTTCACGCCTGAGAAATCGCAGTCGACGGCGTTCGTCACCTCACCCATCTCATCGTCGTAGAAAACAACGAACGTAACTCCGCTGAATTTTACGTGGTGGTGGGGATAGCCCTTCTCCGCGTACAAAAGGTAAGTGTTCTGCCTCGCCCTGAAAATGTCGCAGTCGGATATTTCAACATCGTAGAAGACGGCAGGCTTCTCGGCTTTTCCATAAGTGCTGGCGGTCGAGCCGTCGCTGTAGTCGGTCGAAAGGAGGAAGGTCTGGTAGACATCGCCCATCGCGTTCCTGAAGCATTTCACATCAAAGACTTCGCCGCCGTTCGCGGGGTTGCTCTTCACCCTAAACGGAATGTTCGACCAGTTGAAGATGTTGTCGTGGATTGAGACATCGCTTATGCCAAGAGCCGTGTGGCTTCCGAATGCGACGCCCCCGTGTCCGTTCCTGAAATGGTTGCCGAAAATCCTCACGTTTGAAACGCCCTTTTCCCCAGTCGTGGAAGCCGCCTGTCCCACGCCCGCGCTGAACACCACGGAATCGTCTCCAGTGTCGAAAAAGTTGTTCCAAATCCACGCGTTCTGGGAACATATCAAGCCCACGCCGTCGCCGTTGGCGCAGTTGAAGGAGTGCACTTTTATGCCGGTGACGCTTATGTTCTCGGAATCGAGAATGTTTATCGTGTGGTTCGCCGGATTCACGAACGAAAGCCCCTCTATGAAAACGTCAGAGGAATTTCTGATTATGACCATCGTGCTTCTTGAGGAGAAAGCGAATTTCAGCTCGTCCTCGCTGGCACTCTCCCTCGTCTTTCCGATTCTCTCAAGGTATTTTTCGGCGCAGGAAGCGGCCAGGATTCCCCGCTCGTGCACGTTTTTCCGGGAAGCGGAAGCGAAAAGCGGAAAAACGAAAGCGCCTGAATCGTTCTCTTTCTTGTAGGAAGAGAAAGCGTTGCCCTCTGTCGGCTTTCCGTTAGACGAAGCGTATTTCCAGCCGTTGCCGTCGACAGTTCCGCTACCGACAATGCGAATGTTCTTCGCTCCGTCGGCGTTTATCAAGCCGAAATAGCGGCGGTCGGTGTAGTACTTGTACATGAGGAAGCCGAAGTCGTAGTTCTCGGCGAACGGCGAGGACTTCAGCACACCGTCGATTTTCAGCGTCATGTCGCTCTTCAATTTTATGGAGCCGCAGACGAAAACGCCCTCTGGAATCAGCACAGTTCCATTCTTCGGGCATTTCTTTATTGCCTTCTGAATCGCCTTCGTGTTCTTCTCAATCGCTTTTACGGAATCAAGCTCCCCACTCACGGCTCCGAAACTCGTCACATCGAGCGGCTTTCCATCTGGCAGGGTCTTCACGGAAATCTCGCTTCCGCCAACAGTCACCTTGTATTCAGTGGAACTTTCGAGATTGTCGAATCTGTAGAAATTCCTCCGCGTCCGAATCATCTTTTTGCCGGCAGCCTCCTCGAATTTTCCATCGTAGTAGCTGTAGAATTCTTCGAGCAAGGAAGAAGCCAGGCCGTTCGACTTTTTTGCGTTCTCCCCGACAGACTCGCATTCCTTTCCATTGAGCAGAACCGGAACTTCATCATCGGAAGAGGCCTCCCAAGAGACGAAAATCTCGTGCGAAGAGACATGGCGGATTTCAAGATTCTCAACATTGTTTCCAAAAGCGCAGGCGGCCGCAAAAGCAAAAACCATTCCAATCGTAAAATTTCTTCTCACATTTTCTCCCTACATTCTCTCGTTCGATATTGTGTTGAATTCGACAATCTCGTTTCCGTTCACGATGTCGAAGACGTGCCACAAGACACCGCGCCTGTTTTTCGGCACGGAGAAGGTCGCGGCAAGCTCGTTGTTCACGAAAACGCGAACCTGAGCTCCAGACGCGGAAAGGCGCGCGCTGTCCGGGTAGCCCCTGTCGCTGTAGTTCAGGACATAGTAGGAGTACCGCTCGGACGAATCGATGTCGCGCACGGTGACAGTCTCCGGGCCGAAGCTTGAGGTGTCGTCGCGGTCGAGCGACAAATTCCCGGAGCGCATATTGCTAAAGTAGACGTGCTGGAAGCTCGAAACGATGTGCGAGTCCAAGTCATCGGGTGTTTCTCCCCAGTCGAGGACGATTTTTATGCGCTCGTAGTCCACCGAAGGCGGCATGGAAACCTGCGGGTTGGAAGCGATTTCCCCGTCCTCCACCACGACGTTCACGACAGTGCGCGCGTACTCCCCCCCTTTGGAAATCGTGACGCGGTGGCTTCCGTCGTCCACGCCGTCGGGAAGCGGAGCCTTTCCCTCGTCGTTCGTCACCGTTTTCCAGCGGTTGTCGATATCCACGTCCGCCTTGACGATTGGACTTCCGGTGTCGCTGTTCTTTACGAGAATGAATCTTTTTTCGGGGTCGGCAGGAAGCAGCTCGCTTTTCCGCTGGACTTCCACGCTGCCGTCGTTTTTCACATGGATGTTTATCTCAAGCTGCCTTTTTTCGGAAAAGGCGAGCGTCGTTGAAAAAGCGAAGAAAGCTGCGAATATTCTCTTCAACATCATTTTGCATCCTCAACAGAAGAAATTTCAGAATCGGAGTTTTCCACAGTCTTGACTTCCACGTCCTCTATCGGAGGCACGTCTGAGGAAGAATTCGTGTCTTCCGACGAAGGCTCCGAGTCAACGGCGGGATTCGCAGTTTCAGAAGAAACTGCGGTTTCAGAAGACGCTGTGGAATCAGAAGGCTCCGTTTCGGAAGAAGGCTCAGCGACATCAGAAGGCGCAGTGGCGGAAGAACTCTCAGTTTCGGACGGCGTGGCAGGAAGAGGTTCAGAGGCAGGATTTTCGGCAGATGAAGAAGCCGGAAGAGCAGAGGAATCAAGGGATTTTTGAAGAAGAGCTTCTCCGTTATCTTCCAGCGTTTTCAACTCGGTTGCACTCTGCCCATCTCCAACCGACAAGCTCATGGAATCCGCGCTACGCTCCGTCTCGTCGATGTTCACGTTCACCTTTATGAGCCGGTCGTCGCTGTTTATCTCAAAACGCTGCTTCTCCTCTCCGTTCACGCTCACCACGACAGTCTGGCTCACAGGAGCCGGGCGTGAAGGAGGCTCCTGCACAGCCGCATTTCCTTCCGGGTTCCTGTTTCGCACCACAACCTGCCTGTCCAGCGGAACATTCTCCCCAGCTCTTCTTCCGTCGGACTCGCAGCACCACAAGTCGCTCAAGCCGAGCCTCTTGATGCTGTTCTTCGACAAAAACTCGTTGCGCTTGGAAACGGCTCCGCTTTTCTGAGCGAACGATTCGGAAAAAAGCACCCGGTACAGTTTCTCGTTTCCAGTTCTCTCAACTTCCGAAACGAACACGTCGAAGCCTTCGACAGACAAAACCCGCGCCCTCTCCTTCGCCTTGTCCAGATTCTTGAACGAACCCATGCAGACATACCAGCCGTCGGCGAAGGCGGCGACAGAAAGCAGCGAAGAGACCAAAAAAGCAAGACATTTCTTCATTTTCTCCCCCATTTTTGAAATTTTTGTAATCAAAAAAAAATGGCCACAGGGCGCAAACGAAAATCTTCATAATCCGTAGCGGAGTGACCATTTCTGTAATCAAACATCAAAGACTAGAGATTGTCGAAGAATCCCTTCGCCTTCAAAAGCTCGGCGTTCAGGATTCCTCCCATCGCGGCTCCCCTCTTCGTGTTGTGGCTGAGCGCGACGAACTTCACGTCGAACACGTTGCACTTTCTGAGGCGGCCGAGCACGCACGCCATTCCGTTCTCAGTCTCCCTGTCGCGGCGAGGCTGCGGGCGGTTCTCCTCAGTCCTGTAGACAATCGGATGCTTCGGAGCGGACGGCAAATCAAGCTCCTGCGGAACAGAAGTGAAGTTCTCCCAAACCTTCAAGATTTCCTCGATTGAAGGCTTCTTGTCTTCTGGAAGGTCGAATTCGAGGTTCACAGTCGCAGTGTGGCCGTCGATGACAGGAACTCTCGTGCAAGTAGAAGAAACGACCGGAAGAGCCGCGTTCTCGATTTTTCCGTCCTTCACGGAGCCCAAAATCTTCAGGCACTCTTTTTCTGTCTTCTCCTCTTCTCCGCCGATGTAAGGCACGATGTTGTCAATCATGTCGAACGAGGCGACTCCCGGATAGCCCGCGCCGGAAACGGCCTGCAGCGTCGTGACAATCATGCGCTTGACCGGGTATCCGGCCTGCTGCAACGCGAAGAGCGGCATCATGTACGTCTGCAGAGAGCAGTTCGGCTTGACGGCGATGAAGCCCTTGTCCCAGCCGTGGTGCTTCTGCTGCTCCTTGATGACGTCGAGGTGCTTGAAGTTGATTTCAGGAATCAACATCGGAACGTCCTCTGTCCATCTGTTGGCGGAAGCGTTCGAGACGACCGGGATTCCCTCAGCGGCGTATGCGGCTTCCAAAGCCTTGATTTCGTCCTTTCCCATCTCAAGGGCGGAGAAGACGAATTTGCATTTTCCCAAGGCGAGTTTCGCGTCGTTCGCGTCCTGCACGGTCAACGAAGCGACAGCGGCCGGAATGTCCGCGCCGATGAGCCAGCGATTGGCGACGGCGTCCTTGTAGAGTTTTCCGGCAGAGCGTGGAGAGGCCGCCACATAAGTGACCTCGAACCACGGATGATTTTCCAAAAGCTTGATGTAACGCTGACCGACCATTCCAGTCGCGCCCAAGACTCCAACACTGATTTTGTCTGACATATTTTTCTCCTAAAAAATGCGTTGTCGCGAACGAAAGGCTTACAGACCGCAGTCGGCGATTGCCTTTTCGATGATTTTCTTGGCCTCGTCGGTGACTTCCACAAGCGGCAGGCGGACGGCACCAGCCTTTCTTCCAGTTCCGCCCTTGAAATTCATGGCGTACTTTATTGAAGTCGGGTTTCCGTCGATGAATGCGGCCTTGAAGAACGGCATCAAGCGGTAGTGGATTTTCTGCGCCGCGGCGAATTTTCCGTCGAGAGCGTCGTGGACCATCTCGACAACAAGTGAAGGCGCGAGGTTTGAGACGACAGAGACGACACCGTCGCCGCCGACTCCAATCAAAGGCAGAGTCAAGCCGTCGTCACCGCTCAACACGGCGAAGTCAGGCTTCGAAAGCTTTATCTCGTGGATGACGTCCATCATCTGGTTCACGTTTCCTGAAGCTTCCTTTACACCAATGATGTTCGGAAGCTCGGCGATTCTCTTCAATGTTGAAGTCGGAATGTTCTTTCCAGTCCTTCCCTGGATGTTGTAGACCAAAACAGGGATTCCGACCTTGGAAACTGCGGCGAAATGCTGGTAGACGCCCTCGTCGCTCGGCTTGTTGTAGTACGGAGTGACGACGAGCGCGACATCCGCACCAAGGCTCTTTGCACGCTCAGTGTAGCGCACGGCGTCTTTCGTGTTGTTGCTTCCGGTTCCAATCATCACGGGAACTTTTTTTCCAGTCTTCTCTGAAAATTTCTTCACTTCCTCAATCGCAATCTTGATGAGTTTCTCTTCCTCGTCCTCTTCAAGACACGGAGTCTCGCCAGTCGTTCCCAAAGGGGCAATCGCGTCGATTCCACTCTCAAGCTGGAAGATGACGTTTCCCCTGAAACCTTCGTAATCCACAGAACCATCAGCGTTCATAGGAGTGACCATTGCGGTTATCGCACCACGCAGTTTGACCATATTTACCTCAACTTTTGATTTTTTATGCAATCAACGGAATCGATTTTATCGTTTTTGCAAGCCGTAAACAATGAGAGAAAAGAAGAGAGAATTTTTTATCTCAGAGTGTTATTATTCTAGAATCGAATTTTACTGACACAGGGGTCAAACACATGAAACCTACACTTTTGGTGCTTGCGGCTGGAATGGGAAGCCGCTACGGCGGAGTGAAACAGATAGACGCGGTCGGAAAGAACGGAGAATGCCTCCTCGACTTCTCCACGTTCGACGCTCGGAGAAGCGGATTCGGGAAGGTCGTCTTCATCATAAGAAAAGATATTGAGAAAGATTTCCGGGAGCGGCTTTTCGACAGGGTCGCGCGGAATTTCGACGCGGAGTACGTCTTCCAGACACCGACCGCGCTTTTGACAGAAGAAGAACAAAAGACGGCCGCGAAAGCCGACAGGAAGAAGCCGTGGGGAACGATTCACGCGGTCCTCTGCGCCAAAGAGAAGATAAACGAGCCGTTCGCAGTCATCAACGCCGACGACTATTACGGAAGGAACGGATTCGAGACTTTGGGAAAATATCTTTCTTCGATTTCAAACGACTGCACGGAGCACGCCATGGTCGGCTACGTCCTCGGAAAGACGATGAGCAGGAACGGTTCGGTGAGCCGGGGTGTCGCCTACACGGAGAACGGCTACCTCAACAAAATAGTCGAGAACACGAAAATCTACTACACCGGCGAGAATTTCAGCGGAGACGAAATCGAGTCTGACCTGGACGGAAAAATCTACAAGCTCACAGGGAACGAGACTGTGAGCATGAACCTCTTCGGCTTCTCCCCGAAAGCGTTCGAGCGGTTCGAGAAATACTGGGAGGACTTCAAGCGGACTTCCCTCTCGCTTCCCAAGGCGGAGGCACTGCTCCCGGTGGCGGCCAGCGACATCATCAAAAACGGCGAGGGCAAAATCAAAGTCTTCACATCGGACGAGTCGTGGTTCGGGATGACCTACCCGGAGGACAAGCAGGTCGTGAAGGACGCGATTGCAAAGAAAATAGCGAACGGATACTACCCGGAAAGGCTCTGGGAAAAATAGACACAATTAATGAAGGAAAAAAAGAAATGTTGAAGGATATAAAACTCTCGATTTTGTCAGGATTGATGATTACTGTAGGAAGCTCTGTCTACATGGCTTGCAGGACGATGGGGCTTACTTGGCTCGGAGCGATTTTGTTCGCGGCGGGTCTTTTCACAATCTGCGTCTACGGATTCAACTTGTACACGGGAAAAGTCGGCTACATCGCCTACAAATTCTCGGACACAAAATACATCAGGTTCGTCGCCCTTGTGGTCTGCTTCAATCTGATTTCCACGTTCCTCTTGGGAATCGTCATAGCGTACACCTACCCGAAAATCGGCGCGGAGGCGTTCAACGTCTACGTTCCAAAACTTGAGAACCCGCTTTTGAAGACGTTCATATCTGGCGCGTTCTGCGGACTCTTGATGTTCCTCGCGGTGGACACATGGAAGAAGAAGTTCTACATCGGCTGCTTCATCTTCGTTCCGGCATTCATCTTCGCGGGCTTCGACCACTCTGTCGCCAACAGCTTCTACAACGGAGCCGCTTACGGCTTCACCCTCCTCGACCAGCAGACGCAGGCTCTCGGCACGCTGAAATTCCCTGTTGATTCGTTCGACTGCTTCTCGGTCAGGAACGCCCTCGTCGTGGTCGTCACCGTCCTCGGAAACGCGCTCGGCGGAATGACGGTTCCGATGCTCACCCGCGCGTGGGGCAAAGGCGAAGGCGAAAACGCATGATGAAAAAATCCGCGACCATCTGCTTGACACTCGCGTTCATGACGCTCACTTGCATTCTTCCCCTCTCGGCGAAGGACAGGTCAAGCGAAATCGAATCGAAAATCAAGACGATGGGCGTGAGGGAGAAAGTCGCGCAGATGTTCGTGGTGCGGCTCGAATCCCTCGACCCGGCGTTCGACAACGATGCCGTGCACAAATCGAGCTTGAAGGGGCTTACCGAAATGAACGGAAGGATAGAGGACACTTTCAGGGATTATCCTGCAGGCGGAGTCATCCTTTTCGGACGCAACATCGAAAGCCCCAGACA
>CAMHLH010000056.1 GCA_946185925.1 uncultured Treponema sp. | reverse complement strand
CGTCCCTCGCCGACGCGACTATGACGGGGATTGTCGGCGTGTATTCGTTCCTGAATTTCTTCAAAAAGTCGAATCCGCTCATTCCCGGCAGGTTCAGATCCAGAATCACAAGGTCTGGAAGTTCCTTCGCTATCATTTCCAGGCCTGTCTCCGCGCTTCCCGCCGTTCTTACGGACATTCCGTCCTTCGCCAGGTACATCGCTACGAGCTCCGCCATTTCAGGCACGTCTTCTATCACCAAAATCTTTGCGCTCATCTTGACCTCCTTCGTTTTCCTTTTGAAATTACAAAATGATTTTAAAAAACGCAAGAAAAAAAAAGAATCTAATAAAAAATTATAAAATTAATTCCGATATTGTAACCGGGGATTTTTTGATTTTTGATGTCGCTTGACTTCAATCAAAATCAAGGGGAAAATGAGAAAATGATTTCTGTGACAAGATTGGACGGAAAAACCTATTGGCTGAATCCGCACATGATAGAAAGCATGGAGCAGACTCCGGATTTGACAATCACCTTGTTGTCTGGAAAGAAGATTGTCGTTCGTGATACTCCTGACGAAATCATTGAACGAATCGTTTCCTACCGCAGCCGACTCGGCATACGAAAACAAGAAATCTAAAAAAACGCATTAAATAAAAAAAGAAATAAATGTAGGGAGACTTTATTTATGGATATAGCGTCATTGATTGGTGTTATCGGCGGTGCTGC
The DNA here is from genome assembly GCA_946185925.1 of uncultured Treponema sp. Taxonomy (GTDB): domain Bacteria; phylum Spirochaetota; class Spirochaetia; order Treponematales; family Treponemataceae; genus Treponema_D. The sequence goes on along the minus strand of CAMHLH010000056.1, from coordinate 9,904 downwards.
CGTAATCGTGCTTGGTGTTGCGACATCTGGAGGTTCGCTCGGTGGAATCATCGATATTCCGTCTTTGTTCGTGACAATCGGAGGTTCTTACGCCTCTCTGTTCATCGTCGCTCCGATGAAGCAGGCACTCGGTTTGTTCAAGTGCATGGGACGTATCTTCAAGACGTTCAACTACAACGAGGAGGAGATAATCCGGACGTTGTATAATTTGAGCGAAAGCGCCCGCCGCGAAGGTCTTCTTGCACTCGACGACAAGCTCAACGACTTGGAGGACAAGTTCATGAAGGAGTCGTTGAAGATGGTCGTCGACGGCACCGACGCGAACGTGGTCCGCGCAATCATGGAGGCCGACATGAGCCAGTGCGAGGCGAGGCACATGTCGATGATAAACGTCGTCAACCAGTGGGCAGGTTTCGGTCCTGGTTTCGGAATGATGGGTACCGTTATCGGTTTGATTGGTATGTTGAACAACTTGGAAGACAAAAGCTCCCTCGGTCCTAACATGGCTGTCGCTTTGATTACTACATTGTACGGATCCATGCTCGCCAACTGGCTTGTCGGACCTGTCGCCCAGAAGCTTCTCGCCCAGAACAGCAACGAGATGGCTGTGAAGGAGATGATTATCGAAGGCGTCCTCTCGATTCAGCTCGGAGACAACCCTCGCATCCTCGCTCAGAAGCTCGTCACCTTCCTCGATCCGAAGCGTGCCGAATCAATCAGGGCGGAGCTCATCAAGGACTAGTGTTTTGTAGCGGGTAGGTGTTGCAATGGCTAAGAAAGAGAAAAAAGAACCAGAAAAACCGTCAACCGCCTGGCAAGGTACTTACGGAGACATGATTACGCTCATGCTCTGCTTCTTCGTAATGTTGTACGATCCGTCCGAAATCGACATCACTACGATGTCCCAGATTCAGGCGTCGTTCGATATCCAGGCTGACTCCGTAGAGGCTCAGTCGGTCGGTGGAGGCGGCTCTCTCGCCGCCGGTAAGCTTGCCGATTTGGGAAACTCCGTCAGCACGCTTCCTTCTGCGGAGCGGGGGAAGACGCTCGGACTTTCAAAAAAGAAGGCCGTCAGTATCTTCGCTCCCGAAATCCATTCTTCGAAAATAACAGTTTCGAGTGATGAGAGGGGCTTGGTTATAACTTTGGCGTCCGATGTCTTCTTTGAAGCAGGCAGTGCGGAACTTGACATGAATGAAACCCGGGACGTGTTGATAAAACTGTCTAATTTTTTTCAAGATTCCGAGTTGAAAAACCGAAGATTTAGAATAGAGGGGCATACCGACAGCGAACCTGTTCCTGAAGGAAGTGCGTTTGCGTCCAATTGGGAGCTTTCCGCTGCCCGCGCGGCGAATGTTCTTCATTATCTTTCCGATTTCGGAGTTGATGAGAAGAGCTTCTCGATTGCCGGCTATGCCGACACGAGGCCTATTCGTCCGAATGAGCCTCGTGAGGGGCAGGCCTACAACAGGCGTGTTGACATTGTTATACTTGACGAAGGTCATTTTTAATCAGTTTTCATTGGGGTCGGTTTTTGCCGGCTTCTTAAATGATAAAAAAATAAAATTAGGAGTTTGATATGGCAGAAAATACTGAAGACGATGTTGGAGCTGAAGGCGAAGGAGCGGCTCCTGCGCAGAAATCGGGACTCGTTCCTGGTCTCTTGAAATGGATTGCCATTGGACTTGGCGCCGTAATACTCATAGTCACCATCGTTGTCGTTACTGTTACGATAATGGGAGGCTCTAACAAGCAGGTTCCTCTCCAGGCTGTTGAAAGCGAGCTTGGAAGTCAGAAAGAGGTTTTGGACTGGTACCAGTCTCTCGGTGTAATTCGCACGAAGACTAGCGATGTCAATCCAGCCTCTGTCGTTGTTGAAGTCGTTCTTGGATACAAGAAGGACGAGAAGACCACTTCTACTGAAATCACTCAGCGCACGGTCGAGTTGAAGGACTACTTGCGCCGCTTCTTCACTTCGAAGACGGCCGACGAGCTTAATCCTGAGAACGAGGAGAAACTCAAGATCGAACTCAGAAACAGCATCAACGATAGTATCTTGAGCAGCTCTAAAATCAAGGACGTCAGATTCATGCAGTTGGATGTTGTGAAACAGCAGCAGTAGTTTCTGTTTTTGTTATAAAAAAAGGGTGGAAGGCATGAACGAAGTTCTATCACAAGATGAAATCGATCAGTTGTTGACGACCATGAGCAATGGCGCTCCAGCTGACGCTTTGGATGAATTCAAGCCAGAGAAAGAAACTAGGAAGATAAAGATTTATGATTTCAAGCGTCCGGACAAGTTCTCAAAGGAACAAATCCGAACGATTTCAATCATGCACGAGACTTTTGGACGTCTTACTTCCACGAGTCTTTCGGCTCAGTTGCGTTCTATGGTTCATGTTCGACTTGCTTCTGTCGACCAGTTGACCTACGAGGAATTCATCAGGTCTATTCCGACTCCGACTACGTTGGCTGTAATCAACATGGATCCGTTGAAGGGAAACGCCATTCTTGAAATCGATCCGTCAATTACATTCCGAATCATAGAGCATCTTTTCGGTTGGTCCGACAAGAATCCTATAGAAAGTGCAAAACCTGCAAACAGAGATTTGACGGACATTGAACAGTCTGTAATGGAAGGCATAATCGTCAGGATACTTGCGAATATGCGCGAGGCTTGGACCCAGGTGATTGATCTTCGTCCACGTCTTGGTCAGATAGAGACGAACCCTCAGTTCGCCCAGATTGTCCCTCCTACCGAAATGGTAGTTCTCGTGACTTTAGAGACGACAATCGGAAACGAAGAGGGAATGTTGAATTTCTGTATTCCGTACTTGACAATCGAGCCTATCATTTCAAAACTTTCTTCACAGTTCTGGTTCAGTTCGGTGAGAAGAAACTCGACGACGCAGTATTTGAACACTTTGAAAGAGAAGCTGTCGGATGTCGATATGGATGTCGTGGCCGAGATTGGAAGCATCAATCTGCCAATCCGCGATGTTCTTTCTCTTCAGGTCGGCGATGTCGTCAGGCTTTCGAACACAAAAGTCGGAGATCCGCTCGTCTTGAGCGTGGGAAATAAAAAGAAATTCTACTGTCAGCCAGGTATCGTCGGCAAAAAAATGGCAGTTCAGGTTATTGAAAAAATAGATAACGGTGATTCTGATGAGTTTGAGGAATTGTCGGTAGAAGGAGATGAATCTTATGAGTGATGTCAGTGGTACAATTTCACAGGATGAAATCGACGCTTTGCTCGGTGGTGTAGGCATTCCAGTTTCTGACGTGGCGATTGATGTGAGCACTCTTCAGAATTTTTACGATGGAATGAAGGACAAGGTTCTTGCGAACCTCAACGGCCTTACGAGCCAAAGTTTTGAGATTTCTGCGGTTGTCGTGGAGTCGCTCAAGCGCGATCAGCTTCTGAGCAGGCTTTCCGTTGAGGTCGTCTCTGTCTATGTCGACTACAGCGCAGGCATTTCTGGAAATCATTCTTTCTTCATATCTCCTGAATCTGCTGCGAAGATTGCTGGTGCTGATTCGTACAATGATGATGTTTCGGGAATGTTCCAGGAATTGGCTAACGGAATCTCCGGTGCGGAAATAACAAGCATCGGTTCTAAGCTTCCTGGCCTTGCCTCAAATCCTGCGACAATTTCCAACGGACCTTCAGCAGCCGCCACCATTCCAGATGGTGATTTTGCTTTGGTTACATATACAATCACTTTGGGTGCGGAAACTTTCAATTTGTTCGAAGTTGTTTCTGCCAACGCTGCGAATTCCATTGCAGGCGCGCTTGGAGGCGGCTCTTCAAAGGGGGCACCTGCTCAGCAGGCTCCACAGCCTGTAATGAACCAGGCTCCTCAAATGCAGATGCAGATGGGGCAGATGGGGCAGCCTATGATGAATCAAATGCAGATGGGGGGAATGCAAATGGGCGGAATGCAAATGGGTGGTATGAACCCAATGATGGGTACGCCGAATGTTCAGGCTGTTCAGTATCCAAACCTTATGGGAAACGGTGCTGCCGGCGAGCAGGGAAACATCGGTCTTATCATGGACGTTTTCATGGAGATGACCGTAGAGCTTGGGCGTGCAAAAAAGCAGATTAAAGACATTCTTGGAATGGGTGAGGGAACAATCATTGAACTCGACAAACTTGCCGGTGAGCCTGTTGACATCCTCGTGAACCACAAGCCAATCGCGAAGGGCGAAGTCGTCGTAATCGATGAGAACTTCGGTGTCCGTGTAACCGAGATTCTCGCCCAGAACGAGCGTGTGAGCGATATGCATTGATTTGGTTGATATTAATTTAAAATGGCATCTGTTAGGACTTTCGGCAGATGCCATTTTTTATTTATAATGGTGCTATATTCTCTCTGTAAATCAATAAAAAATTGGGTGGGAAAATGACAAAAAAAATATTGAAAATCGCCATGGCCTTGTTCCTCTTAGTTCATGTTGTTGCGGTTTTCGCCGATGAATCAGACGCTTCTTCTTCTGTGGAAGTTGAAGCTGGAGTGGGATATGGACTGGACACTCCTGAAAGCAGCATAGACATTTCAAGCCAGGCTTCCTCTGCTTCAAGCTCGGCGGGGGCTTCGACTGTCTGGGCATTCGTGAAGATGATTATCGTCTTGCTCGTTGTCTTGGCCTGCATATACGGCGTTTTTTTTCTCTTCAAGAAAAATTCTCGTGTCGCAGACTCTTCGGATCCTTTCTTGCGCAGGGTTTCGATTATATCCTTGAGTCCTGGAAAGTCCGTTCAGGTTGTCACTTTGCTCGACAAGGCCTACATCATTGGAGTCACCGACAATTCCATAAATCTTCTCGGTCAGGTCGACGACAAGGAACTTGTCGATTCGATGAACCTTTACGCCGACAAGAACAACAATACTTCAAAGCCGCGCAGTTTTGCGGATGTGCTTGATTTGTTCATGCCGCACGGGCCTCGTTCGGGGAATGTGTTCGCTTCGAGTGCGGACGATGTCGCCAGCGTGCTGAAAAAACAGCGCGAGAATTTCAACAATTCGGACGAAGGAGAGTGATATGTCTGCCGCTAAAAAAACATTGAGGGATTCGTTGGGCTTTTTCTTTTCAAAACAGTTCCCGAAAATATTCATCGTTGCGCTCGTCGTTGTCGCCTGCGTGGTTCCTGCCTCTTCGCAGTCGTCTTTCAATAGGAATGGAACTACCGAGATGGGGTCTACCGTCAGCAGCTTGTCGATTCCAAATTTGGATATAAACATAACCCAGCCTAGGACAGGCGAGCAGGTCGCTTTCTCTGTCCAGCTTCTTCTGCTTTTGACCTTGCTGACATTGGCTCCGAGCATATTGATTTTGACGACGTGCTTTTTGCGTTTTTCAATAGTCCTGGATTTCATAAAAAGGGCCTTGTCCCTTCAGCAGGTTCCTCCTACTGCAGTCTTGAACGGAATCGCCCTTTTCATGACGATTTTTGTCATGTGGCCTGTCATCAACCAAATCTACTCAAAGTCCATAAAGCCGCTTTCTGACGGCCAGATTTCTGTGGAGCAGGCTTACCAGGAGGCGGAGGGGCCTCTGAGAATCTTCATGTACAACCAGATGGCCGGGAAGGATGGAAACTCCTACATCGCCTCCTTCATGCGCATGGCGAAGTTGCCGCAGCCGAAAAACCTATCGGAGGTTCCGACTTACGTCATAATTCCGGCCTACATTCTGCACGAGTTGACTGTAGCTTTCAAAATCGGCGTTTTCCTTTACATTCCGTTCATTGTAATCGATATGGTGGTCGCCAGTATTTTGATGAGCATGGGTATGATGATGCTCCCTCCTGTGCAGATTTCAATGCCTTTCAAACTGATGCTTTTCGTCCTTGTTGATGGATGGGGGCTGCTTACCCAACAGCTTTTCGCTTCTGTCGCAATTTAAAAATTCATGGAGGGTTGAAACATGTCAATCGGAATGGTAATCAATTTGATGCAGGGGGGAGTTCTCCGCGTCATAATGCTTTGCGCTCCTGTCCTGGGAGCGGCTCTCATAGTCGGTCTTATCGTCGCTATTTTTCAGGCGACAACGTCCATTCAGGAGCAGACGCTCACTTTTTTGCCTAAGATGATAGTGATTTTGATAATGATTGCGCTTTTGGGCGGTTGGATGTTTTCCGTCATGAGAAGCTACACTATCGATTTGTTCAACATGATTCCGAGCCTTGCCCATTGATTTTCGGTTTTCTCTAAATGATTGAGCAGATAGTTTCGCGGGCGCCTGTCTATCTTTTGGTGGCTGTCAGGTGCTTCGCTTTCATAATGGCGCTTCCGTTTTTCTCTTCGAAAACTTTTCCTCGAATTGTGAAGGTCGCTCTTGCGGGGTACATGGCCTATTTGATTTTCCCCCATGTGGATTTTTCCGCTTATTCGCCCTACATACGAGTCCTGCCTGGCGGTGGAACCGATTTTTCGTTGGAGTACATTTTTCTGCTCGTTGGCGAGGGGCTGATAGGCTTGATTGTCGGTTTCTTTGTCTCGCTGATATTCGCGTCGTTCAGTTCTGCCGGACAGTTTTTTTCTTTTCAGATGGGATTCTCGGCTTCCGAAGTCTACGATGCGATGAATCAGGTGGAAAATCCGCTCATGGGGCAGTACTTCAATCTGGTCGCAATGCTGATATTTCTGCAGAACAGGTGGGCGCAGCAGGTTTTCACAAAGGTCGTGTCGTCGAGCTTCGATGTCCTTAACGCGCTGTCGCTCATAGCCGAACGCGAGCGCATGGTCCGCTTCTTGCTCGGTGGGCTGACTCAGCTTTTTTCAGACGCCTTCATCATCTCTCTTCCAATAATGGGCACGCTGCTCCTGATTTCTGTGACTATGGGAATCCTTTCGAAGGCGGCTCCCCAGATGAACCTTCTTTCCGAAGGTTTCCCAGTGATGATTTTGACTTCATTTTTCATAATTCTGTCTTTGCTTCCCCAGCTTTGCGAATTTTTCATGCATTCGTTCGAGTTCGGTTTTGAGGCTGTAGGGAAGTTGTTCAACGAATTTTTGAATGCGGGGGGTGGCTCGTGAATTTTTCGGATATCGATTTGCAGTGGTTCGCCGCCGAAGATGAGGGGCGTACAGAGGAGCCTAGCGAGTACAAGCTGAAAAAGGCCAGAGAGGAAGGCCGTGTCGCGAAGAGCCAGGAGCTTGGCGGAGCCTTGGTCATGTTCGTGACCGTCATGGTTCTCATAATCTGCGCGAAATTTTTTTTCAGGAATTGCGCCGAGATTATGGTCTATTTTTTCACCAGATGCGCCGAGCCGACTCCGTTCCAACGCCAGTATTTCGTTTTTTTCATTGTCTGCATGGTCAAGATGGTGCTTCCACTCGTTCTTTCTGGCATTGTCGCGGGTGTTTTGGCCAACATCGTGCAGAACAAGGGCTTCATCTTCAGTACGAAGCCGATTGAAATGCAGTTTTCCAAGATAACTCCCAAGGTCGGACAGTATTTGAAGAAGACCATGTTCTCGTTCGAGGGCGGGTTCAATATCCTGAAGTCGTTCTTCAAAGTCATTGTCATAGCCTTTGTGGCCTATCTCGTAATCCGCTCCGACATGAAAGTTTTTCTTGAGTTCCTTAACGTTTCGGACATTCCGTCGGCGGTCGGCAGAATTGCCACGTCCGCGGCAAAAATCCTTGTAATCGGAGCCTTGATATTCCTTTTGATAGCCGTTCCTGATTATTTCGTCCAGAAAAAACAGTTCATCGAAAGCATGAAGATGACGAAGCAGGAGGTCAAGCAGGAATACAAAGAAATGGAGGGGGATCCAGAGGTCAAGGCGAAACTTGAGCAGGCCCAGAAGGACCTTCTTCAGAAAAACATGCCGCAGATGGTCGCGAAAAGCGATGTCGTTATCGCCAACCCGACCCATTTCGCGGTCGCCCTCTTGTACGATAGGAATGTCGCGGACGCTCCGCAGGTCATGGCGAAGGGTGCCGACCAGCTTGCCTTCAGAATCAGGGAGATTGCCAAGGAGAATGATGTTCCTATTGTAGAAAACCGACCTTTGGCTCGTGCTCTCTATGCAGAAACCGATGTCGGTGATATAATTCCAATTGAGTATATTAACGCAATAGTAACTATTTATACTCAAATTGATTATCTCAACAAGCGGAAAATTTAAGTTCGTTTGAGTTCGGGTGGGGAATAATGGCGAGCCGTTTATCTAGCTATTTAAAAAATGTTCAGAACCATGCAGTTGCAGCTGCTGCAATCCTTGTTATCTTGATGCTTTTGATTCCTGTTCCGGGAGTCATGCTCGACATATTGATGATAGGAAACATATCTCTTTCTGTCATAATTCTTCTTGTCGTGCTTTATACACCGAAGGCTTCGGATTTCTCTTCTTTTCCTCGGGTCATATTGTTCGCCACGCTGTACGGTCTGGCATTGAACGTCTGTTCTACGCGTTTGATTTTGACAAAGGCCTTCAAGTTTTCATACGACAAATTTCCGGCCCAGATGCTCAAGGCTTTTTCTTCCATTGTAACTGGTAATGCCGACAATCCTACGACAGGTCTTGTCATTGGCCTTGTCATCTTCATAATTCTGATAATCATCCAGACGATTGTAATCACGAAGGGTGCGACTCGTGTTTCCGAGGTCGCCGCGCGATTCTCTTTGGACGCCATGAACAACAAATTCTTCGCTGTCGATTCTGAGTTGTCGTCGGGCTACATAACGGACGAGCAGGCCCGTGAGAAGAAGGCTTCGATTCAGCGCGACATCGACTTCTATTCGAGCATGGACGGAGCCTCGAAGTTCGTAAGCGGAAACGTCAAGGCCGCCATTTTCATAACTGTAATCGACTTGGTCGCCGGCATCATAACAGGTGTAGCAATCGGAAATCTCCCGTTTGGTGATGCCGCCAACATTTATTCCAGATTGACGATTGGTGACGGTCTTCTCGGCCAGTTGCCGTCTCTTTTGATTTCGTTCGCCACAGGTCTCATTGTTACAGGAAACTCTTCCGAAGAGAATCTCGGCGACCAGCTCAAAAAGCAGTTCACAGCGGACGGGCACATCTATCTCATAGCTGGCGCGACTCTCATCTTGATGGCTCTGATTCCTGGCTTCCCGCATGTCCTTCTTTTCATTATTGGAGCGGCGTTGGCGGCTTTTGGCTACAACCTGCTCAGACAAAAGGAAGCGTCTTTCGCAAAAAAACTCGAAGAGGAGAAGGCCGCGAAAGAGAAGACACAGAATGGAGGTTCTGGAGAGGAAGTCAGCCCTGTCGTTCCTTTGGACGACCTTTCACTTGAGCTTGGCTTCGCCCTTATTCCGCTTGTCGACCAGCAGAAGGGCGCCGAGTTGCTTGAGCGCGTGAAGAGAATCAGGCGCGAGGCGGCCTTGGATTTGGGGCTTGTGATTCCGAAAATCCGCATTGTCGACAACATGACTTTGGACGCGAACGAATACAGCTTCAAAATTCGCGGAATCGAGGCTGGCCGCAGCATGATAAAGCCGGGGTTCTATATGTGTATGAATACAGGTTCCGTGGCTCCAGGCGACGAAATCAAGGGCGAGGCGACTGTCGATCCTACTTTCGGAGTCCCTGCGATTTGGGTCAGCGAAGACCAGAGGGCTGATGCCGAGCGGGCCGGTTATGCGGTCGTGGATCCGCCGACGATAATCGCCACCCATTTGACGGAAATCATCCGCTCCCATGCCGCCGAGATTCTTGGACGCCAGGAAGTTTCCGCCATCATCGCAAAAATCAAGGAAACGAATCCTGTCGTTGTGGACGAGGTTCTCACGACTTACAAATATACTTACGGTGAAATCGAGAAGGTTCTTCAGGGCTTGCTGAAGGAGCAGGTTTCTATAAGGAACATTGTCGCGATACTTGAGACATTGGCCAATTATGGAATGTTCCCGCACAATCCTT
>CAMHLH010000055.1 GCA_946185925.1 uncultured Treponema sp. | reverse complement strand
ATCGAAAAAATTATATTGAAAACATAAAGCCCATTCATCGACAACGCTCTTTTTCATAGAACGGTTTTCCCAAACAGAATATAATTGCTTTCATGAGAGAACGATTTTTGCCGATTGGCATTCAGGATTTTGAGGATTTGAGAAGGCGAGGCTGCGTCTATGTGGACAAGACCTCTTACGTCTACGACCTTGCCCGCGAGGGAAAAGCCTATTTTTTGAGCCGTCCGCGCCGATTCGGAAAAAGCCTTTTGCTTTCCACGATGGAAGCATATTTCTTGGGCAAGAAAGAACTGTTCCGCGGGCTTGCGCTTGAAAAGCTTGAAAAAAAATGGGAAGTTTGTCCGGTCATTAAAATCAGCTTTGGCGGCGACAACTACACGGACACGGAGATTATGAAATCTTCCCTTAATTTTATTCTCTCAAAATACGAGAAAGCCTACGAGATTGAGGTTTCCGACCCGCGTCTTTCCATACGATTGAGCAAGATTATAACGACCGCCTACGAAAAGACCGGCAAGCAGGTCGCAGTCATCATTGACGAGTACGACAAGCCGGTGCTCGACGCGCTCTACTCCGAATACGAGGAGAAAAACCGGGCGGAACTCCGTGCGTTCTACAGCCCGCTGAAGGAACTCGACCAATACATCCGCTTTTTGTTCATCACGGGAATCACGAAAATCAGCCACATGAATATTTTCAGCGGTTTGAACCAGCTTAACGACATAAGTTTGATGTCAAAGTTTTCTTCGATTTGCGGAATTTCCGAGTCAGAGCTGAACTCGTACTTCATGCCAGAAATCGAGGCTCTTGCAAATCGATTCGGCATGACGGTGGAGGCGGCGAAAGAGAAGCTCAAAACAATGTATGACGGCTATCATTTTTCGTTCAACGTGGAAGGCGTTTACAACCCGTTCTGCCTTTTGAAATGCTTCAAGGACTGTGATTTCGGCTCGTACTGGTTCCAAAGCGGAACTCCGTCGATGCTCGTGAAGGCTTTGCAGAACCAGCCGCTGGAGCTTGAGACGCTCGTCAACGGACGCGAGGTCGATGAGATTTCATTCCGCGAGTACGACCCTAACACAAAGAACATGCTTCCTGTCATCTATCAAAGCGGCTACCTCACGATAAAAGGCTTCGACGCCGAGGACAGGATGTTCTGGTTGGACTTCCCGAACCGCGAGGTCGAGCAGTCGTTCTTGAAAATTCTTTTGGCAAAATACGTCTCAGTGCCCTACGACGACATGGGGCTTGAAATCAGCAATCTGCGGAACGCGCTCAGGAACAAGGATGTTGACCGCGTTTGCTCGATGATAAAGGCTGCCGTTGCGGACTTGCCCACAATCGTGAAGAAGGACATCTGCGAAAACTACTACGAATCAGTGACGCACTTGATGTTCCGTCTGAGCGGAATGCGCGTCGTCTCCGAGCTTCAGAACGTGAACGGACGGAGCGATGTCGTCGTCACAACAAAGGACGCGGTTTTCATTTTTGAGCTAAAAATGGACAAAGGCAAAGACGTTGATGAAGTCGCAAAGACCGCCCTCGCCCAGATTGACGCGAACGGCTACGCGGAGCGTTTCGCAGTGAGCGGGAAGCGGATGTTCAAAGTTGCGCTCGTGTTCTCAAGCGACGGAAAAGGGCTTTTGCTCTGGAAAGTGCGATAGATGCTGAAACTGTGTTTTCCGTGCGAAAACATGATGAAAAAAATCCGTGGGACAATCACAAACATCACTTTGGATTATCCCACGGAAATTCATCAAGACAGGATTCAGCCACTCAAACGACCTTCGTCTCTTCGATGCACTTTTGCAGCCGCATCAAGTCGCTCTCGTTCATGGAGTAGCCGTGGCGTTCCTGTTTTTTCGGGTCGTAGGAGCGGATGTTTCCCGACGAATCAACAAACTTCGTGCCGTACTCCCTCCAGCCCACAAGCGCGCTGCCCTTCTCCGGGTAGACGGCGCGGCTTCCGTTCTCGTCGGTCCAAAGCGCGCTGTCGTACAAGTCGGAGATTGTGCAGGAGACGAGAGCGATTGAGTCCCATCTGTCAACGGAATCTTTCTTTCCGGTTCCCTGGCTTCTTCCGATGTAAATCTTGGCATTTTCGCCGCGGTTGTCCGCAGTGAAAGAGCAGTTGATGAACACAAAGCCCGGCCGCCCGTTCAGAGCGCGGCTCTGGAGGACGTATGCGGGTCTGTCGCTTCCCCGGTTGTCCTCAATCGTGTGAATCTTGCAGTTGTCGAAAATCGCTGTGTCGCAGTAGCCCCAGATGAAATCAACGTCGCCGTAGACGAAGCAGTTCTTGAAATGCGAGAAGCCTTTCACATGAATCGTGTCCTGCCGGCTTTTGAAGACCATGTTCTCACAGTAGAGGAAGCCCTTCTTGCAGTCGAAGCAGATTGCCTCAGCCTGGTTTCCGAGAGAAGCGTCGTCGCTCGTCTTCACATGCAGATTCTCGATTGTGAAATTCATGAGCGTCACTTTTGTGCAGTTGTTTCCGAACGTGATTATCGCCCGGTTCTCGGTGTCCTTGTGGAACGCCTCGCAGTTCTCTCCGCTCAGGACGCATTTTGTTTCGTCGCCACTCTCCGACTCGATGAAGAGCGGATTCGGAAGATTGTAGAAAATTCTGTCCTGAAAAACGCCCTTGTGGGTTCCGTCCGCCAAGACGATTTTTATTTCCTCGGATTCGCTTTCAATTTTCAAAGCCGAAATCGCCTCGCAAAGCGAATCGGATGCCGAAAGATTTATTTTCATCTGTTGCCACCAAAACTACTTAATTAAAATTCACTTTACAGAAATCAAAAGGACGTTGCCGGCTTTGCCTGGAAGCTCCGCCTTGTTCTTTGAAACGTCGTCGAGGGAATATGCGTATGGAATGTCGAACGGCTTCGTGTCCGTGTGGTGCTTGCTGTATTCCTCGGAATTCGAAGAGTTGAGTTCCGTGCTGTTGCCGTTGGTGTAGAACTTGGAGAAAGTCGGGTCAGACGGGTCCGATTTGTCGTTGTAGCGGAGGATTTTTCCTGCGTGGCTTCCGAAATAGTTCGACTCGACGATGAAAAGGGAGCCGATTCCAGGTCCAAGGCTGTAGCCGCTGTTTCCGGAAGTTCCGATGCTGTCGTAGACGTTGTTGTAGATGTGGACTTTGCAGCCGCGGCTTCTAGGCATTCTCTGAATCGCACCGTGGTAGTAGTTGTGGTGGAAGGTAATCTGCCTGTCGTTAGGGTTCACAAAACTGTCACTCGGTCCCAAAAGCGTCACTTTGTCGTGGTTCGTGAACTCGCAGAAGGAGACCGTCATGTTGCGCACGGCCTTCGCGTCCAAGGCTCCGTCGTGGTTGTAGTTTCTCTCAAGGTCGCGGCAGGTTCCGTCGGAGAACGAGCAGTGGTCAATCCAGATGTTCGACGGAACGTATGTCATCTCTCCGGTGTCCTTTCCGTCCGCGCCTTTTGTCGGCGTGCCTTCGATTGAAAGCTGGTCGGCGCTCGCCTTCTTGCTCGAGTATTTTGCGACGGAAGTGTCGTATTCGGTCGAGCCGTGCGCGTCCCAGAAAGCGATGTTCCTGATGATGATGTCGTGTCCGCTCTTTTCGTCCCTCGCCTTGATTCTCATGCCGCCGAAAGCGATCTTCGCCTTCTCCACGCCGAGAATCGTCTTGTTCGAGCCGATTTCATACACGATGTCGTTGTGCAGCCTCTTGTGGCTTTCAGAATCGAATTCGTCGTAGTACGAATGGTCCTTGTCGCTGATTTTTCCGTCGCTCAAATCCACGGTCCCGGTCAAGAGAATCACGGCGGGCTTGTCCGTCACGCTCTCGGAGGAAACGCTGCCGGACGCGATTGCGTTCGTGAAGGCGACTCTCTTCTTCTTTGGGTCTGGATAAGACGCGTCGTCGATGACGATGACGTTCGATGAGTCTGGATATGCCATCTTGCCCAAATCCGCGAAACCGAATGTGGTCTCAATCGGAGAGCCGAGCGTTATCTGGCACGGATTGAGGTTTGTCGTCGCCGTCAGTTTCACGGCTTTCGCCTTTTTGGCACCGAAAGACAAGGCTCCGACCATCATGAGGGACGCAATTAAAATAGTTTTTTTCATTTTGAACCACCTTTGTATGAGTATTTTTCAAAGAAATTTTTCACTTCCGAATGATATTTTTCAGGATTCACCAGATTGGAAATCGCGTGCGGAGCGTCTTCAATCTGGACATACTTGTATTTTTCAATCTGCGGGTTGGCGGACAAGACAAGGCTGCCCAAGTCTCCGCCCTTCAATTCGCTGAACGCGCCGACGCACCTGGCGAAATTCTCCTCGGTCATCTCAATCGGAACGAATTCATCAGAAGTTCCGTGGATGAATAGAACGGGAATTTGATTCTGCCGGGTCTTGTTGAAATCGATTGCCTCGAAAGTCGAGTAGTCATCCATTCCGACCCCTGAGAATTTTCTCATCCAATAGTCGCCGAGTTCCATAATCAAAGAAGCGGTAGGAAGTTTCCTGTCCTTCTTCACGACCTTCCAGATTATCGCCTTCGGAGAGGTGAAACCGCAGTCGGCTACGACACCGCAAAGATTCGGAGGCAGCTCGGGAACGCCCAGCGACATGACGGCAGTGGCGCAGCCCATCGAGATTCCCTCCACGAAAAGCGGCTTGTCGCTTCCGAAAATCTCGTCGGCTTTTTTCATCCACAAAACCAAGTCAAAGCGTTCTTTGATGCCGAACGTGATGTATTTTCCCTCGCTCAGACCGTGGGTCCGCTGGTAAGGCAGCAGTACGTTGTAGCCAATATTATGGTAGAAATGCAGAAGGGAGGCGTACTCCCGAATCGGGTCTGAATGGTAGCCGTGCATGAGGACGACGGTTCCAAAAGGCTCTTCGATGCCCTCTGAATCGGCCTTGTCGAACGGCAGGACATAGGCCACAAGCTTCAGCCCATCGTCGGACGTTATTTCAACAGTCTCAGGATTCTTGGATTCGAACCAAGCCTTTTCAGACAAATAGTTGTCATATCTCTCATCTGTCTCAAAATATTTTCTAAGTTCCGATTCCTTAAGATTGTGGCGAGTAAAAGACGGAACAAAAACGAACAAATAGACTGCGGCGACATAAAGCAGGATGACGGCCGCGATTATCCCGACCGCGACCGCAAGTTTTTTGAGATACTGTTTCATGTCTTGAGTCTACCGATTTTTCCGAACATGAAACAGTATTTTTTGAAAAAGACGCTATTCAACGCTGTAGGTCTCGCCGTATTTGACGATTTGGACATTCTTGTATCCGTGCTCGCCGAGATACTGCTGGAAGAACTTCTGCACGTCACCTTCGCCGTGGACCAGGAAAATCTTCTTGAGCCTTGAAGTGTCGATTGCGTCGAGCCACTTCGTCATCTCCTCGTAGTCGGCGTGCGCGCTGAACGCGTTGATTGTCTCAACCGTCGCCTTCACGTCGTACTCGTCGCCCATTATCTTGACGACCTTCGCTCCGTCGCGGATTCTCCGTCCAAGCGTGTTCTCGGCCATGAACCCGACTATGAGAATCGTGTTCCTCGGGTCGGAGATGTTGTTGGCGATGTGGTGAACGATTCTTCCCGACTCGCACATTCCGTCCGCGGAGATTATGACCATCGGGCCGGCCTTCTCGTTGAGCTTCTTGGACTCCTCCACCGAGTTCACGAACGTGAGGTTTCCGAAGCCGAACGGGTTCTTGTGGTGCTGCAGGAAAGCCTCGTGGACTTCCTGGCTGTAGCACTCCTGATGCACCTGGAAGATGCTCGTGGCGTTCACCGCCATCGGGGAGTCGACATAAATCGGAATCGAAGGAATCTTCTTCTGGTCGACGAGCAGGTGGAAATAATAGACTAGTTCCTGGGTGCGCTCTATCGCGAACGAAGGAATGATGATTTTCCCCTTCTTCTCCACGGCGCGGTTCACTATTTTCCGAAGCTCGTCCATGGCAACGGATGCAAGCTCGTGCCTTCTGTTTCCGTAAGTGCTCTCAAGGACGATGTAGTCCGGCGGCGGAACGTTCGTGGCGGGGTCGCGGATAATCGGCTTGAGCTTCCTTCCCAAGTCGCCCGTGTAGAGAATCCTGATTTCGTCTTTTCCGGCGCGCCTGTCGAAGCCGCTCCTCCTCTCCTCGCCGGTGTAGGCCGCCTGCTCCTCCGGTGTCGCCCGCCTTCTGTCGTGCAGGGAGCGGTTGTCGTCCTTCTTCCAGCCGAAAAGCTTGTTCCAGATGGAAATCTTGTCCTTGGTCGTGGACTCCTTCGGCTTTCCGTTCTCGTCGCGCTGGCCTTTTATGGTGATGTAGGCGAACGACGAGCCGAGAATGTGGCCCGCGTCGAAAAACTCAAGCTCCACGTCCGGCGCGATGTACATCTTGCGGTTGTAGGAGAGAGTTATTATCTGGTTCGTCGCCTTCAAGCAGTCCTTCTCGTCGAAGAGCGGAGTCCATGTGAACTTCGTGCCCTTCTTCTGAGCCTGCTTCCTTAGGTACTCGGCGTCGCGCGCCTGGATTCTCGCGGAATCCATCATCACCAGGTCGGCGAGGTCGCGGGTGGCCGGGGTCGCGTAGATGTTCCCGGAATAGCCCTTCTTCACCAGAAGAGGCAGAAGGCCTACGTGGTCGAAATGCGAATGGGTCAGAATGACCGACTCGATTTTGTCCACGGCTATCTCGAATTTCCTGTTCTTCTCGTCGGACTCGGCCCTTTTTCCCTGAAAAGCTCCGCAGTCAATCATGAAAGAGCGTCCATCTATTTCGAAAATATGCTTTGAACCAGTTACTTCCTGAGCGGCTCCAAGTGAATAAAGTGTTACAGCCATAATCAAAACCTCCAAAAAAGCACAAAAATAGACCTGTCCAACAACTGAAGATTCCGAACAGGCTCAATAAACTATAAGCAACTCTTTGTCATTTAGTTTAAAGCAAAATTTGGAATTCTCAAGAAGAAAGACTGCATATTATCCAAAAAAGAATAAAATATGGAGATTTTGGAGATTTTCAATACTTGCCTAGTATGTTTTTTTTTCCGAAAATATCAGAAACGACTGGATTTTCAAAAGTCGAATAGAAGAGGACGATTTTGTACACACGAGAGATTTCAAAAATTCCAGACAGCGTAATCAAGAACGGAAAAGCCATGTTCGGAACGTTCGAGGGCTGCCCGGAAAGATTGGACATCAGAGGAATACGAACCCCGTTCACGGGCCTGCCGCTGCCGAGGTTCATGACGAACTTCAGGATAAAAAGCTCAATCTCGTTCATGTTCTCGATAGGAAACTACATCGGAGTCGTCGACTTCTTCGACCAGAAAATATTCGGTTTGGCGAAGGTCGTTTTTTGGAGCAAGGAGAACAAGAGAAAATTCTCCTACCGCGAGATAATGGGGCCTAGAAGAAGGATAATCCCCCACAACATGCAATGCGGCTTTTGCGCGAGCTTCAGCAAGAACAGGTACATAAGGCTCAGCTGGGACCACAAGCGGAACCGCTTCTCCATGATTTTCTCGCTCAGGGGGGATTCGTCCAGGCCGTCCGCGAGGGCTGCATTCGTCGCTCCGTACATGGACGAGAGCATGAACGAAGTATTCACGGTCGTCCCCGCGCCCACAAAAAGGCGGTGCTCGGCCACATACTACGCAACGCCCTCCATTCACGGCACGCTCTCGCTCGGAAGCACGCAGAAATACCCGCAGGTGGTTATGGACGACATGAACGGCTTCTCGATTTTCCAAGTGAACAGGGCATATTATCCGTTGGAATACGAATCAGAATCGGTATTGATTTCGGGACTGACAGAAATCAACGGTTCAAAAAAAAGATTCTCGCTCATCCTCCATTCCACGCAGGAAAACCAGGTGGACGCGGACGGACTGAACAGCAACTTCCTTTTTCTCGACGGAAAGAAATCGCCGCTTCCGCAAGTGCAGATAACGCACACGCTTGGACTCGGCAAGACCTGGGTGATTCAGGATTTCGAGAACATGGTCGACTTGACGTTCACGCCCATTTCGAGCCAGCTGCATGATTTTTCGCTGATGATTGTGCACGAGACCACGACTACAATTTATGGGACTTTCGAGGGGGTTCTCAAGACGAAGGACAACGAGGACATAGTCCTGCACAATTTTGAAGGACTTGTGAGAAAAGAATCTAGAAGAAGTTGAGGAGAGAAAGATGGCTAAAATCGAGCAAAGCTGGGAACCGGGAACACTCGACAAGACGAGGAAGAACCTGGGCGTCCTTTCCGAGGAAGAAGCCAAGAAGATGATGGCGATTCTTGGAGGAGAGGTCCTTCAGGAAAAATCGGCTCCCATAAACTACAACGAGCTTCCACGAAACAAAATCTACGCGAAGAAGGCGAGCGGAAAGACCGCCAACGAAGGCTCAGCCACGGCGGTAAGGCAGATTGCGAGCGCGGAATCAAAGCCGAAGGTCAAAAAGCTCCCGGACATAAACGCAAGGGAGAGGCAGCTTTTCGACAGGCTGATGATGGATTCAGAGTACAAAATCAAAACCAGCTATGGAATCTTCAATTTCGTCCTGAAATTCACAAAGAACAACGACAAGCTCAGAAGAGGCTTCGTCGAATTCGACCTGGAAAAGGATTTGGAGCATCTGAGCGAGTTCATAACGGCCGTAAAATCGATAATCCAGATAGCCCCAGCCTCGTACAAGGAGCACATCATGCTCTCGGAGGAGGAGAGGTTCGCGTTCATCAGGCTGGTTGGCTCATGGGTTCTCAAGGACCTGCGCTACTACCTGAACACAATAAAGTCGCACCCGGACAACGTGACGGTTCTTTCCACATCGGACTTCATCAAGGCGACATACAGGATGCTCCTCAAAATCTACTATCTTGGAGAGAACAGGATTCCGGCGATTTTCAAGGAAATCTACAACGAGCTCTCAAGATACCCGAAAATCGACAAGCACAAAGTCACCGCGATGACGAAGACAGGAATCACGGAATGGTTCTACGTCTACAAGAAAGTAATCAAGGGGCTTTATCCGCTCTTGATGAGGCTCTGCTGCAAGCACTGCGAAGAATTCCACGACTTCTTCATCGTGAGGACTGCCGACATTCTTGGCTTCCTTGAGATGACAAAATACGACCTGATGCTTCCGAACCACAAGGCGAAGAAGCAGGACGAAAAGGGCGAGGGAAAGAAGGAAGAAAAGCCGGAGGAAAAAAAGGACGGTTCAGAGGAGAAGAAAGAGGAGCACAAACTTTCCCCATACGTCAAATCAGGATTGAAGCTTCTGGAGCAGCTCTTCCCCCAGGCGGGTTTCGACAATCTTGAAAGCCACCCGGACATGTACCCATATTTCCAGCCGCTCTACCAGTTCAGGGACGGCTTGAATCTGGTTTCCCCGGAAAACCCGGTGCAGGTGACGGTGATTCTTCTGAGGATATCGGAAGACTTCTTGCAGGGATGCCGAACCGCGGATCTGACGTTCCCGGACGAAGACGACAACGACGACATGGACAAGATTTCCACGATACTCAACGAATGGGCCTTGTACAGGGAGGTTCTCTTCGAGAGGAACTATTCGGAAGTCATAAAGGAATTCGCGAACAGCGAGTTCTCGAATCCGGGAGACTTCAAAAAATCACAGTACGGACTCAAACTCTTGACGGACATGCTTTGGGAGACTAAATACTACTTCCTCCCGTATTTCAAATTCCAGCAGCTCATACTCGACAAGCCGAAGAACGACAATCCGTACAGGCAGCTCTGCGTGAGGGCCACGATTCTGAGAAAGTATCTCCAGACGATTGTGCGGAAAATAGCGGAGGCGGAAAAGAACAAGGGCGCAGTGGACGGCGTGGGAAATCCGTGGGCGAAATACAAGTACGGAATCCAGACCCCGGTCTCGAAGAGGCTGAACATACTTCTGGGCGCGAAAAAGCCGGAGGGCGAAAGCCGGGCCACAAACGCGAACCTGCTCAAATACACGCTCTGCGTCATCGCCGTGCTTGAGTGGTGGCTGAACGACAAGTCAAGCCCGGCCTACTCCTACGGCGACTCCGACCTCTACAGGGTTTCCGCGGCGGACGGCGCGCCGGAGTTCTCGGTGCCGCTGATGCAGAACCAGAACGAGCTGTTCTCGGAGGCACTCAAATCGGCCGTGGTAAAAAAAGCGGGTACCGGACAAAGCTCAAGTCCCGCCCCCGCAAAGCCCACAGCGGTGAATGCAAGCGAAAATCCGGCAGAAAAAAAGCAGACTGTGTAAAAAAAAACGCGGCTTCCAACAATGAAGTGTACCCCATTTATTGGACACTTTAACTAACGGACTTAAAGGACTTAGTTCTGTAATCAACAGGGCTGAGTCCTTTTAATTTTAACTTAATCCGTCTATTGTTATAATAATCAATGTAATCGATTAAATCCTTTTTGAAAACTTCAATGTCAGTATATTTATTTGGATAAAGCAATTCTGACTTCATAATCCCAAACCAATTTTCCATAACTGAATTATCCAGACAATTTCCCTTTCTAGACATACTCTGAATGATGCCTTTCTGTTGAAGTCTCTCCTGATATTTTCTTTGCTGATATTGCCAGCCTTGATCTGAATGAAGTATAAGTCTTGTCCCATCTGGAATCTTTTCAAATGCCTTATCAAGCATATCCATTACCTGTGCAAAATCAGGCCGCGAAGAAATG
>CAMHLH010000054.1 GCA_946185925.1 uncultured Treponema sp. | reverse complement strand
TGATGATTGTCTCGTTCGACTCTGGATCAAGCTCTGTCTGGAATGTCGGGTCTTCCTTCGTGAAGCGGTTGAGGGCCTTCGCGAAGTTCGCGGCCATTGACTTGTCCTTCGGCTTGATGGCCTGTGAGATAACCGGCTTAGGAACGAACATAGAAGTCATGGCGACGTTGATTCCCTCGGCGCAGAATGTGTCTCCAGAAGCGCAGTCGACACCGAAGAGGGCACAGATGTCTCCCGGCTCTCCGACTGAGATGTCTTCCATCGCGGCAGAGTTCATGCGGACGAGACGGCCGACCTTGAATCTCTTCTTTGTGCGGACGTTCGTGAGTTCCGCTCCCTTAGGAAGTCTTCCCTGGTAGATGCGGATGTATGTCAACTGACCGAACTGTCCGTCGTCGAGTTTGAATGCCAAAGCGACGCACGGCTTGTCTGGAACGTTGAACAACTCGACTTCTTCCTCGTTCTTGTCGAGGTCGAGACCGTAGTTGTGAACCTCTGTCGGGTTTGGAAGATAGCGGACGACACCGTCGAGAAGCGGCTGGATACCCTTGTTGACGTGGGCTGAACCGCAGAATACGCCGACGAACTGCTCTGCCAAAGTTCCCTTGCGGATAGCCTTGATGAGGAGCTCTTCAGGAATCTCTTTTCCGTCGAGTGCGAGTTCCATCAACTCGTCGTCGAAGTTTGATGCCGCGTCGACAAGCTCTTCGCGGTACTGGGCAGCCTGCTCTTTGAGGTGCGCAGGGATTTCTGCGTAGCGGAGGTTCTCTCCGTTCTCTCCGTCGAAGTAGATGGCCTTCATTCCGACGAGGTCTACAACGCCTTCGAGTTTGTCCTCAAGTCCGATTGGGAGTTCGACCATGTGAGAGTTCAAGCCGAGTTTGTCGCGGAGCTGGCCGCAAACGCGAATCGGGTTCGCACCCTGGCGGTCACACTTGTTCACGAAAGCTACGCGAGGTACATGATAGCGCTTCAACTGGCGGTCTACCGTGATTGACTGAGACTGGACACCCGCTACCGCGCAGAGAATCATGATGGCTCCGTCGAGAACGCGGAGAGAGCGCTCAACTTCTACTGTGAAGTCGACGTGTCCTGGTGTGTCGATCAAGTTGATTGTTGTGTCTTTCCACTGAACCTGAGTTGCTGCAGACTGGATTGTGATACCGCGCTCACGCTCCAATTCCATGTTGTCCATTACAGCACCAACACCGTCTTTACCACGAACTTCATGAATTGCGTGAATCTTGTTGCAGTAGAACAGGATGCGTTCAGAAGTTGTTGTCTTACCAGAGTCAATGTGGGCACTGATACCGATATTACGAACTTTGGTAATATCAAAAGCCATATTGTTTACCTCTCTAAAAAGATTTTCTAAATTTGATGACAAGAGATGTCTTATAGATTCCTTCAAATATATAGAAAAACCGTTGCTTTATCAACATTTCCACGACTCCGCGCGTCCTTTAGAACGGAATCTCGACACCGCATTTTATGGAGCTTCTGATTCTTTTCGATTTGAATCTGTATGACGATGAAAAAGCCAATTCTCCTCCGCTCATTTCCGAGTCCTTGAAAGTCACGGACATCTTGCCGGCCAGTGTCAGCGACTTGTCTTTTCCGGGATTTGCCGAAATCGATGCAGAGACTGTGTTCTTGCCAGGATATTCGGTACTGTATGGGGGAATGTGCTTCAGACCTGCGTCCGCCGTCACTCTGAGACCTTCCGATTTGACGCTTGCCGATATCGAATTGTGCACGTACTTTTCGGGCGTGGTGGATTTGTTCGGCGGATTCCCCGAAATCAATATGTTTGCGACTGTTAAGTCGTGCCTTATCGAAAACGCTTTGCTCTCGAAACTTTCCGCCAGCCGTATTTTTCCCACTTCAAGCTCTTCCGCGTTTTTCGATGACGTTACCTTCCTCGCTGCAACCGCGTGCGCGCCGAGTCGTATCGATGCCGAATTTTTGCCGTCGATGAAAAACACTGTCTGCGGGTTGACTCCAATCTGCATCGTCGTCCTTTGCACCGAAGAATTCGCCCCTATGATTGGCGCGGCTTTCGGGGTCCTGCTTGATGTCGGAATTGCGAAAAACGAGAAGTCCACAAGCAGGTTTTTGAAGCCCGTCCTCAAATCCGCGCTTGTCCAGACCGGAGTCGTTTCGTATGGGGAGCCTTGAATGCCGAGCCGCGCTTTCGTCTTGAAAACCGGCGTCTTGACCGAACATTCCGCGAGTCCTGAAAGGTAGAAGCCCGCGTCGAATGCCGCCCCCGCTTTTTTGAGTGTTTTCGACTCGTTTTCGATGAAATACCTGGCTCCCGTGAGCGCGAACTGCGCGGATGAGAACTTGCCGATTTTTCTTTCCGAAGACGCCGAGACCGCCGCGTTCATTTCTTCGTCCATTGTTGCGTCGATGCGTGGAGTGCCTAGGAAAGTGGATTCGGGAATCTCCACGCTCACGGATGCCGAAACTGGCTGCTTCGATGAGGTCAATGTCGGAAGCGAGGTTGAAATGCCTGTCGGGAGCGCGAATGATTTTTGCAGCGGATTCGCCGTTGTCGATGGGGCGGGGGATTTTATCTTCGATATGGACTTTGACTGGCTGTTCATGCCCGCCTTGAGCGTGGTCGGAAAGCTTTTTTGGAAAAGCTGGATTGCGAATCCGTACCGCGGAGACTCGAAGCCTCCTGTGAAATTCCGGACCGGAAGTTCGCTTGAGAACGTGTCGTAAAGCCGCAGTTCCGCGTCCCGAAGCGAGAGTTTGAAGCCGGCCGCTGTGTCGATTGACTTCTTTGAGCCGTCGTCTTTCGGAAGCGAAAGTTCCATGGCTGTCTTGAAGTCGATGTAGTTGAAAAATGGACTTTCAATTTTTTTCCCGTCTTCGGCCGCGTGGATTCCAAAAAGCGAAAAAAAAATCAGCTGCAAAAAAAGTATCTTTCTCATACTTTTTAATTACCGCTGATTTTTCATTTTCTGCAAAAGTTTGCAGCCGACATTTCAAAAAAAATCGAAAATAACAAAAGATTAGATTTTTCCGAATCTGTCCTCAACCTTCTATCGAAACAAGGTTTCCCGCCTGCCTTTCTGCGTATATGGAGCGTTTTCCCCTGTACGGATTTGACACCGCAAGGACGGTCATCTGGCTCTTGAGCTGGTTCATCCTTGCCTTGAGCAGTTCCCTGTTCCTTTCGTTCTGCACAAGGACCTGCCTCTGAAGCTTGTCCAGGTCGCTTTGGATTTTGTCGATGCCCCCAGTGTCCTCGCCGTCCGAAACAGACTGGTAGAGGCTGTTCATCGGCTCAATCACCTTTTGAAGGCTCTTGATGTTCGCTACGATTTGGTTCTCAAGCTCCGCGTGCGCCGACATCGATTCGGCATCGTCAATCTCGATTTTCTCGTGCTGCTTTTCAAGAACCGCCAGATACTCTTGGAACTTCGCGCGCTGCTGTTCGAGCAAAGACTTGAAGCGCTTCACAATTTCTATTCGTTCCTTGAGTTCGTCTTCTGTCAAATGCGTATTTTTCATGCTCATGCTTTGATTTTAACCTTGGATGTTCAACGCCGGCTGTGCGACATTCGTAGTCTGTGTGGAGTTGGCCGCTGTCTCCCATGCGGAAGAGAGCTGCCTCATCATGTCGAGTACGAAAGTTAACTTTTTCTTGTCTTTAGTGATTGACGCGGCGGAAAGTTCCTGGTTGAAGTAGACGTACAGCGACATGAGATTCTTCGCTATCTCTCCTCCCTTTTCCATGTCGAGCGAAACTTGCAGCTCTCCGATGATTTCCTGCGCCTTGAGGATGTGCTTTCCGAACCCCTCGATTAGTGGAGGCTTTATGGTCTCCTGCCTTGTTGTCGCGTCCAGACTGAAGCAGTCGTTGGCCGCCGAAAGCTCCCTGATGGCCCCCTGGTAGAGCATCACAACGAGTTTTCCCTGGCTGGCAGTCTTTATGCCCGTGTCCTGGTACGCCGCATAAGGGTTTCCTCTTCTAAATTGCATCTTTTCCTCCCAAAAAATAAAAAGATGAGAATTCCCTGAAATTTTCGGAATCTAAAAGAAAAAGTTTAGCGATGAAAGCGTTCGGGACAGATATTGCTTGGTGAATATTTTTTCTCAAGCACTCTATTTGCCATTTATCTCCTTTCCGATTGCTGAATTTTTCTATATATTTTAAGGACATTTACGGAGTATTCTGGAGAATATCTAAAAGTTGGAGAATAAATTGGACGAAGAGAAAAAGAACGAAGATGCCAAAGAGAACGAAGATTTGAAGAAGGATTTTGAGAAAAACGATGAAGAATCTTCAAAGCCTGTTGTTCCTGCCGAATCTGAAAACGAAAGCGAAGACAAAAAATCGGAGCCTGATCCGTACAATTTTTTCAGGCTTTCCACCGACCCCTCTCCCGATTCTAACAACGATGACGACATGAGGCGCAAAAGACCGTTCAAATTCCCTTTCTGGGGAATGTTGATTGCCGTCTTGGCCGTGTTGGCCTTTGTGAACATGTTCATCATGCAGAAGCCGACCGATTCGATGATAGACTTCTCTGTCTTCAGGCAGTTGATTGAGGGCGGAAAAATCGTCGAGGTGGAGCTTGGCGAGACCGTGTTCACGGGCTACGGACCGGAGGAATTCAATCTTTCGGAGCAGAATCAGGTTCAGAATACCGGGGATTCGCCTTTGATGAAGAACTTGCCTTGGTTGAAGAACCAGCAGAATTCCGTCAGCCCGAACAGGAAAGTCTACAGGACCAACGGCGTGCTCATAAAGAGCTTCATCGACTTGCTCGACGAGAAGGGCGTGCAGTACCGTTTCGTCAACAAGCAGACGAACATCCTGCTCCAAATCCTCATCAACATCCTGCCGTTCGTGATAATTCTCGCCATCTATTTCTTCATGTTCAGGAAGATGACAGGCGGGCTTGGCGGAGGAATGGGAATTTTCGGCAGCGGCGGAAACCGTTCGAAGGCCGTGGAGGACGGAAAGGTGAAGACCCGCTTCGCTGATGTCGCCGGTGTCGACGAGGCGAAGGACGAGCTTGTCGAGGTCGTGGACTTTTTGAAGGAGCCAAAGAAATACACTGAAATCGGTGGAAAGATTCCGAAGGGAGTCCTTCTCGTGGGACCTCCGGGAACTGGAAAGACGCTTCTTGCCCGCGCTGTCGCAGGCGAGGCCGGCGTTCCGTTCTTCAGCATCTCCGGCTCGGACTTTGTCGAGATGTTCGTCGGAGTCGGAGCGAGCCGCGTCCGCGATTTGTTCAAGCAGGCTAGGGAGAAGGCTCCGTGCATCATCTTCATCGACGAAATCGACGCCCTCGGAAAGAGCCGCGTTAACGGCTTCGGCGGCGGCAACGACGAGCGCGAGCAGACCCTGAACCAGCTCCTTGTGGAGATGGACGGATTCGAGAACGAGAAGGGCTTGATAATCCTTGCCGCGACAAACCGCGCCGACATCCTCGACCCGGCTTTGCTCCGTCCAGGCCGCTTCGACAGGCAGGTTCCGGTCGAGCGTCCAGACGTGAAGGGGCGCGAGGCAATCCTCCGCATCCACTCGAAGAACGTGAAGCTCGAGGACGATGTTGATTTCGAGTCCATCGCGCACGGAACAACCGGGTTTGCGGGCGCAGACCTTGCGAACGTCGTGAACGAGGCCGCCTTGCTTGCGGTCAGGAACGGACGCAAGAAGGTTTCCATGCTCGACTTCAACGAGGCCATCGACAAGGTGAGCATCGGATTGAAGAAGAAGTCGAGAAAAGACAACAAGAAGGAGATGCGCCTGGTTTCTGTCCACGAGACCGGCCACGCTCTCATCGCGGCTTTCACCGAGGGCCACGAGCCTGTGAACAAAATCACTGTCGTTCCAAGAAGCCATGGAATCGGCGGTTTCACGCAGTACAGGGAGTCGGAGGAAAAGACTCTGCTGACGAGGAAGGACATCATAAACGAGGTCGACTCCATGCTTGGTGGCCGCGCCGCAGAGCAGGTCGTTCTGGGAGACATCTCCACGGGGGCGTCAAACGACATCGCGCGCGCGACCGAGCTTTTGAAGAGCATGATTGTGGACTACGGAATGAGCGAGAAGTTCAAGAACATGACGCTTGGAAAGGGCGTTCTCGGAAACAGGGGAGGGGAGCCTTCCCTCGTCCGCGAATTCTCCGAGGAGACGCAGCGTTACATCGACGAGGAAATTTCCAGAATCATGAACGAACGCTACGAATATGTCGTGAATCTGCTGACCGAAAAGAAGAATCTTGTCGAATATATAGCGAACAGGCTTGTGGAAATCGAAACAATGGAAGGCAAAGAATTCTACGAGATTGTCGAGAATTCCAAGCGTTGCGACGATATGCAGAAGCAGGCCCAGTCGGAGCAGTAAAGAGACTTGAGCGATGACGAAGTTGTCGAGCAGGCCCATTGATTCTTCGTCTTCAGGGGGAATTTATGCTAGAGAAGTTGACAGATGCCACAAACGCTTTCGCCCAGAAATTAGCTCGTTTCCAAAAGTCTGGAAGCGAGCTTCCCAAAAGAAAGACGGAAGACGAGATTCTGCAGGAAAAAATCGACGCGAACGAGAGCGCGCGGAAGCAGTCGGTCGCGAAGTCTTACAAAATCTACAAGGACCCGTTCGGCGCGCTCGGAAAGGCCTCCGACAGGGCGCGCGCCATTTACGAGGACGAGCAGAACCTCCTGAAGGCCTACAAGCTTTTCAAGTCCGTGAAGGAGGCTGCGGAATCGAAATCGGACAGGGACACGTTCGTCTCGTCGTTTGAGATTGAGTCCCCGCTCACGAAAAAGAACGCGTACACGTTCGGTGGCAGCCTGATTTACTTGATATGCTGGCTGAAATTCGAAGAGGGGGTGGGCGACTACCTTCCAGTCTTCGAGGAGTCGGAAAAATCGTACAGGCTCAAGTTCGTGCCCGCTTCCGATTACAGATTCGACTTTTCCGATTCGGATTTGATTTCGATGGTGAAAGAAATCTTCTATTGAATCTTAATCTTCAATCACGTTCTGGGGGCTTTTCAATGAGCAAAATCAAGGCGCAAATTCCAATCTACGCGTCCATCGCCATCACAGTCATCTGCATTTTCGGAGTCGGATTCTTGTTCAGGTTCAATTCCGGGAAAATCATCGACGACGCGGTTGTCGGTTCGCTCGAAGACAGCTGCAAGGCGCAGGCGGTCGCGTTCTCCATGCGCTTGAAGGACCAGACCCTCGTTCTCGAAAGCGATGCGCATTTCTTCGAGAATGTCGACATGGACGATTTTGGCGAGGTTCGGAAGACTCTCTCTCTGATAGGAAAGGAGGCCCTCTTCAAGACAATCGGAGTCGCCGACAGCAAAGGGCGCAGCCTCGATGCGAACGGTGTCGAGACGGATGTCAAAACCTTCGAATTTTTCAGGAGGTCGATGGCCGGAAAGACGGCTGTGGCCAAGTCCGATTTCTCCGATTTCAACTACTGGGACGCGCTCGTGGTTTCCGCCCCAATCATGAGGGACGGCGCTGTGGTCGGCGTCATCTACGGAATCTTCACGAACGAGGAGCTGAATTCGATAATCGAGGGCTTCAACTATGACGAGAAAACGGCCTCCCTCCTTTTCGGCTCGGACGGGACGATTCTTGCCCGCTCGAACAATCCTGTCCTTGTGACCAACAGAATCGTCAACTTCTTCGACATCGGAACTTCCTGGGGCTTGAACGGGAACGACACGCTCGAATCCCTCAAAATCGACTTGGAGAAGAACCAGTCAGTCGTGATTCCCTACCAGACAGGCACGAAGAAACGGCTCGCGATAATGACGCCGGTCGGAATCCACGACTGGTACTATGCGATTGTCACCCACCAATCTGCAATAACTGACATAATCGACACTCTCTCTTTCCATGTGGTCATAATCGAGGTGATTCTCGTCCTCTCTTTCTCTCTCCTTCTGTTCTCGATTCTCTTTTTGCTCAAGAACAACGACTCGATAAACAAGATGAACGAGAAATTTCGCATCGCGACAAAGCAGAACCAGACTGTTGTCTTCGATTTCGACTGCGAGAAGTGCGCGATTGAGTTCAACGGAGACACGGAATTCATCTTCGGGGAGCAGATTGACCGAATCGAGAGCAGGGATTTCCCGATTCTTCAGAGGATTATCCACGCCGACGATTTTTCGCTCTTCAAGGCCCTCCGCAATTTCAACAAGGAAAATCTCGGCACTGTGAATCGGGAATTCAGGCTGAAGTGCTTCGACGGAAGCTATTATTGGTTCAAGATGCTCGGCACCTTCATCAAGAATCCTGACGGCTCTCCGAGAAAACTCGTCGGAAACCTCGCGAACGTGGACGACGTGATAAACAAGGAACGGATTCTCAAGCAGAAGGCCGAGAACGACGCTCTCACTGGACTTTTGAACAAGGGAACGTTCCAGGAGCGGGTCGAGGGGGTTCTTGCGAACGCGAAAAAGGACGATTTGTACGCTTTCTACATAATCGACTTGGACAACTTCAAAAAGGTGAACGATTCGATGGGGCACATCGTTGGCGGCAAGGTTCTGGTGGACACGGCGCAGAAGCTTTGCCTTGTTTTCACCGACAAGGATTTTGTCGGCCGAATCGGCGGCGACGAATTCACCGCGTTCCTCAAGCTCTCTTCCGATGGAAAGAAAATCGGGGAGAAAATCATCAGGGAGAAGGCGGCCGCGATATGCGAGAAGCTGAACGAGGTCTACACGAACGGAAACGTGAGGGTGAACGTCTCTTCCAGCGTGGGAATCGCCTTGTACCCGGAGCATGGGCAAAAATACAACGACTTGTACAAGAACGCCGATTCAGCCCTGTATTTGTCGAAGAACGGCGGAAAAAATCAGTTCCACATATTCAACACTGTGCTGTAGAATGGATTGAAAGGGGTGCTAAATGAAAAACTTGAAAGGAAAATCTTCAAAAATATTCTCTTTGGCGGCCGTGGCTGTTTCTCTCTGCCTGGTTCCGCTCCTGTTCTCTTGCGGCGAGGAGAAAGTCACCGTGGCTTCGATAATCTTCAACGACGAGGGCGAGTGGTTCCGGGAGGCGATGAAGGGAATGCAGGACGCCGCCTCCAAGTACAACATCAAATTCGAGAACGTGAATTCCTACTACGACATCGATTCCGAATTCAACGCCGCCAAGGAGCTTGCCGAGAAAGGCGTGAAGGCTGTCGTCTACTGTCCGATTGACTTCGACAAGAGCGCGGCCGCCGCCGACTATCTTTCGGCGAAGGGAATCCCCGTCGTCACTTGGAACACTCTCATAAACAGCAGCAACGTAAAAAGCAAGGTCATCATCGATTCGTCCGCGCTCGGCTCCCAGACTGGCGACTATCTTGTGGGCTATTTCGAGCGGAAGAACCTTTCGGGCGTGAAGGCGGCCATAATCTCGAACTATTCGTACACCGTCTCCGCCGACCGCTGCAACGGCTTCAAGAATTCGATAAAGCCGCTTCTCGATTCAGGAAGAATGGAGCTTGTGGCGGAAATCCCTGCGGAATTGACCGAGGAGACGAACAGGAACGTCAGGCAGCTCCTCGAAAAACACGGCGATGTCGGCCTCATCTGGTGCTGGAACCAGACGACGCTCCTTTCGTGCATGAAGACGCTGAAGGATTTGGGGCGCACCGACATTCTCCTCTGCGGCGCGGACTTGAGCTCCGACATGGCCAGGGAAATGCTCGACCCGGCCTCGAACCTGATTGTGGTGACGACCCAGCAGCCGTACATGATGGGCTTCATCGCAGTGGAGAACGCGATTGTCGCCTATTCGGGAAAAGATGTGGAGGACACGGTGGTTGTGCCTGTGTCCACATACACGAAAGAGGACGCCGATTCCCTCAACAAATATCTCGATTCGTTCAAACTGAACTAGGAAGACGCTTTTTCTAGTCCCGGTCG
The DNA here is from genome assembly GCA_946185925.1 of uncultured Treponema sp. Lineage (GTDB taxonomy): Bacteria > Spirochaetota > Spirochaetia > Treponematales > Treponemataceae > Treponema_D. The sequence goes on along the minus strand of CAMHLH010000054.1, from coordinate 834 downwards.
CTTTTGTCAGAGGCGAGGGCGGAAGCGACCGCCGTTATTATCGCTCCGACCCCCACGGCCACCGCCGTGGCCGCCACGGCAGTCCTCACCTGCGACGAGCTTTTCTCCCCGTACTTGCACCAGTTCGCGAAATGCTCGCAGTTGTTGAAGACCAGGTTGTACTCGCCTTTCCCTTCTCCCACGCACGCCATCGCCCGCTCAGCAGTCTCTTTTCCGCCGAGCGCGCCTTCGCCTTCGCCTTCCACTTCAATCTCGTCGCCCTTTGCGAATTCTTCAAGCGTCGTCATCTGTATGAATGCGTTCTCCGCGTCCGTCTCGAATCCCTTCTTCGCCGCGAAATGGACCACGCGCCCGTCTCCGACGTAGACCCCGTAGTGCCTGTAGAGCGTCCTCTTCGCGTATATCACCGAGCCGAGCGGAATCTGCAAAAATGTCGATGGAACCATGTTGTGGAATCCTCCTTGATTGGAAGTATATCATTTTACCGCATTGGTGTTGCGTGTCCACGTCGTTTGTTCGACTCTCTGCGGGATGTCCTTCAAAAACGCGAAGTGGAATCGCTTTTGTTGACAAATCTAAAGTTCAAATTTATATTTGTCAGCATGGGTGCGAATTATTTTGACAGGGCAATTTCAGACATTCTAAAAAGACAGGCTGCCAATGCAAAGTGCCTGCTTGTCACAGGTCCCAGGCAGGTTGGAAAGTCCACGCTGCTGAAAAAAACATATCCAAATGTGAGATACATAACTTTCGATGACTTGATTGCAAAAAATCAGGCAGCAACAGAACCTGGACTTTTCTTTTTGAACAATCCTCCGCCTGTAATAATCGACG
>CAMHLH010000053.1 GCA_946185925.1 uncultured Treponema sp. | reverse complement strand
TCCTGTATTCGATATGCAGAAAATTGTAAAGTAATTAGCAAAAAAGTAAAACAAGAAGAGGCTTCCGCGCACAAAAAAAAACACCCCGTTTTTGGAGTGGATTCAATTTGCCAATAAGAATTCCCCGCATGGAGGCGGGCAAAAAGCATAAGAGAAAGTTCTGTTCGCTTTTGCAAATAGAACTTTCTCTGTTCAACCGTGATTTTCAAACGAAAATCAATCCGGTTTGGAAAATTTATTGTGGCTGTTTTCCGATGTAAGCGAGGATACCGCCGTCAACATACAAGATGTGTCCGTTCACAGCGTCTGAAGCGCGTGAAGCCAAGAACACTGCAGGTCCCGCCAATTCCTCTGCGTCGAGCCAGCGTCCAGCCGGAGTCTTCGCGCGGATGAAAGAGTCGAACGGATGCATAGAGCCGTCGGCCTGCTTCTCGCGGAGAGGAGCTGTCTGTGGTGTGGCGATGTATCCAGGTCCGATTCCGTTGCACTGGATGTTGTACTGGCCGTACTCAGAGCAGATGTTGCGTGTGAGCATCTTCAATCCACCCTTCGCGGCGGCGTATGCAGAGACAGTCTCGCGTCCAAGCTCGGACATCATAGAACAGATGTTGATGATTTTTCCGGCTTTCTTCGCAATCATTCCCGGCAAGACAGCCTTTGAAACGATGAACGGAGCGTTCAAGTCGACATCGATGACCTGGCGGAATTCCTCAGCCTTCATCTCGATCATCGGGATTCTCTTGATGATTCCGGCGTTGTTCACAAGGATGTCCACAGTTCCGACGTCCTTCTCGATTTTCTTGACAGTTTCCTGAACAGCGGCTTCGTCTGTAACGTCGCAGATGTATCCGTGGACATCGTTGATTCCAGCTGCCTTGTAGTTCTCGTAACCCTTGTCGAGCTGCTCCTGTCCGCGGTCGTTGAACACGATTTTAGCTCCAGAAGCGTGCAACGCCTTAGCGATTGCAAATCCGATTCCGTAAGAAGCGCCTGTCACCCAAGCGATTTTTCCAGTAAGATCGAAATCTTTTGGATTGAACTCATATGCCATTATTTTGGCCTCCCATAAAAAATTTATTTCATTATATCAGAATCTACGAATTCTGTATTGTCAACGAACTCAATTTTGCGTGTTCCTCGAACAATTTCTTGAAGTCGAGGATGAAAAGCGGCTTTTCGTCGTAGCGGATTGCGTGCGAGATGAACTCCTTTGGAATCGAGCATTCAGCGTCGTCGATTCGCTCCTCCTCGTAAATCTGAATGACGTCCTGCACGGAATCAGCGACAAGCCCGTAGAGAATCACGGTTTCATTTTCGTTGCCCTCGTGCTTTGTATGGACCTCCACCACGATGATTTTCGTCCGCTTGTCGACCTCGTGCTCCTCAAGGGAGAACCGCTTGCGCAAATTCACGACGGTGATTCCCTGCTCGCGTGAGTAAATCAGCCCCTCGATGTACGAGAGCGCGCACGGAACGGCCGTCGGCTTGGTCATGTTCAGAACCTCAAGAACCGAGTTGACGTTTATCGCGTACGAAGTGTTGTCGACCATGAATGTCAAGTAGTTTTCCAAAAGCGGCCTCCTTTATCAGAATTCCTCGAAGTCGGCATCGGAAATCAAGTCGGCCGCAGTCTTCTTGGTGACAGTTCCGCTAGTCGGGTTCTGCTTCGGTTCGCTTTTCTGCTCGGGCTTTGGAGCCGCAGGCTTTTTTGCGGCAGACTGCCCTGAATCAGCACCTTGAGCCGCTTCTGTGCGTTTTTGAATCTTTATCTTCTTGGGCTTCTTCTTCTCGATTTTCTCCTGCTCGGTCAACTCGGACGCAGGCTTTTCGCTCTTCGACTTGGAAGCTGCCTCCTGCCCGAATCTGTCAGAACTGGAATCGTCGTCAAAATCCATGACCTTGAATTCAGTGTTGACTTCGGACTCGTTCGTCCTGAAGAAACTGATGACCTTGACGAGCTTCTCGGCTTCCGCGCTCAACTCCTCCGCCATCGCAGCCATCTCCTCGGCCGCGCTCGCGTTCTGCTGCACGACAGAGTCCATTTGAATGATAGCCTGGCTCACCTGCTGGGTTCCGTTGTCCTGCTCGCGGCTCGCCTGCGCAATCTCCCCCACAAGCTCCGACGTCTGCTCTATTCCAGGGACGACATCCTTTATGAGGGCGCCGGCCTTCTTCGCGGTCTCAAGCGTGCTGTTGGAGATTTCGCTTATCTCTCCGGCGGCCGTCTGGGAACGTTCCGCAAGCTTCCTGACTTCCGAGGCGACCACTGCGAATCCCTTTCCGGCCTCGCCCGCGCGCGCGGCTTCGATAGCGGCGTTCAAGGCGAGCATGTTCGTCTGGCTCGCTATGTCCTCGATGATTCCGATTTTCTGGGCGATTGACTCGACCGCCGAAACGGCCTGCTCAACCGCCAAACCGCCATCCTCGGCCTTTCTTGCGGCGGAAGTCGCAATGTCGCTTGTCCTTGAGGCGTTGTCGGCAGTCTGCTTGATGTTGCTCGACATCTGTTCCATAGTCGCGCTCATCTCCTCGGTGGAAGCCGCCTGCTCACTCGCGCCCGACGAAACGGCCTGGCTTGAAGAAGAGAGCTGCTCGCCGCCGGAGCGCACCTGCATGGCGGCTTCGCGCACGTGCTCAATCGTCTTCGTGAGAGACTGAAGCATGGCACGAAGAGCGATTCCGATTCTTCCAAGTTCGTCCTTTCTCCTGCAGATTTTCTCGCGCTCATCCGCCTGCTTCTCGTCAAGAACAAGATTTCCTCTGGCGATTTGGTTGAGGGCAGAGTAGATAATGTTTATCGGTCTTGCAATTGAATTGGAGAAAATGAAGCTCGTTATCAAGGCCACAAGAATCAGCAATATCGTAACCACGGTCGAGAGAATCTTGAGACTCGACACGCTCTCGTTGAAATCCGAAATTGGAGCCTCGATGGCTATCGCCCAGTCCGCAATCGCGATTGGAGTGTACGCTATGTAATACTTCTTTCCGTTTATGTGAATTACCTCGGTGCCGCTTTTGCCGTCCATCATTTTGTAGGTGATGCCCGCAAGCTCCTTGTAGCCGGGATTGGTTGTCGCGGCAAGATTCTCGAACGTCTCTGATTTTTTGACGTACTCTTCGTTTTCCGCATAGAGTATCGCGCCTGTCTGCCTGTTGATTATGAGTGCCTTTCCGTTCTGGCTAATGGTGAGATGACCCGCGAACTCCCTGAGAAGCTCCGTGCCGATGTTCATGGCAAGAACGCCCGTAATCTCGTTGTCCGCCCCATAGATAGGTGTCGACGCATATATCGAAGGGTCGCCCCTCGCGCTGATTATCGGACCATAGATGCAGGATTCGCCTTTCACAGCCCTTTGGAAATACTCTCTGGCCTTTATGTCGCGCAAAACGTTGTCGGAAGTGAAGGCGTTTCCAACAGTATCGCTGACAAGGAAATACCTCGAATGACTTTCAATCGTACCGGAATATTTGGAAATCTTTGGAGCCCGCACCTCAACAGGGGTGTTTTCCTTCAACGTCGGATGCTCGGCAAGGACTTTGAGAGAGGTCAAGTCGGACTCCAGTTTCAAATCCGCATAGTTCGCGACATTGTCGATAAGAGTCTTCATGTTGGAAAGAGTCCCCATATCCACAGCCTTTCCTGCAACCGTCACCGAAATCGCCATGAGGGAAACACCCGTTATGACTATCGACAAGGTTATAAATGCGATTAACGCAGAGCGAATGCTTTTCATAAGTAACCTCCTCCCAATCAGCAAGACTCTTTTTTTCTATCAGCCAATCAACCTATGATTTTTTTGACGACTGAAATCAACTTATCGGAAGTGAAGGGCTTGACAATCCATCCGGTAGCCCCCGCGGCCTTTCCCTCATCCATCTTCGACTGCTGGTTTTCCGTAGTCAAAGCTATGATTGGAGTGAATTTGTAGCCCTCGGTCTGCCTGAGATTTTTCGTAAGCTCGATTCCGTCCATGTTCGGCATGTTGATATCGGTTATGACGAGATTGAATTTGTCCGTCTTGGCTTTTGCCAAAGCGTCCACACCGTCCTCGGCTTCCACAATCTCATAACCTTCCTGTCCAAGAATGAAAGTGATGCTGGCCCTGATTGATTTTGAATCGTCCACCGCAAGAATTTTCTTTGCCATAATTTTCTTCTCCTAAAAATTATTTTTTACTGACCTATTTTATTATTATTAAGCAAAAATCTTTCATTTTCTGATTTTTGCGTTGTTCAACATAGTTTGGGCTATTTCAGAAAGCGGAACTATCTTGTCCACGGCTCCGGCCTTTACCGCTTCGCACGGCATTCCGTAGACGATGCAGCTCGCCTCGTCCTGCGCTATGTTGAAGGCACCGGCGTCGTGCATCTCCTTCATGCCCTTGGCTCCGTCGTCGCCCATTCCCGTCATGATTATTCCAATCGCATTCTTTCCGGCATAGCGGGCCGCGCTTCTGAAAAGAACGTCCACGGACGGCCTGTGCCTTGAGACCAAAGGACCGTCCTTTATCTCGACGTAATAGTCCTTGCCCTGCCTCTTCAAAAGCATGTGGTGGTTTCCCGGAGCAATCAGAGCCTGTCCGCGCTGAACCATGTCTCCGTCCTCCGCCTCGTGGACAGCGATTTTGCACAGGGAGTTCAATCTTTGCGCGAACGAGGCCGTAAAGTGCTCCGGCATGTGCTGGACTATGACAAGTCCCGGAGAATTCTCCGGCAGCATTGTCAAGAAATCCTTGAGAGCCTCCGTTCCACCAGTGGACGCGCCCACGACAATCACCGTGTCGGTTGTGTCGATTGGGGCGAAGGCCGGGTTCGGCTTCTCAAGGATGACATCGGCACTGAGCTTTGGCTGGACGTGCCCCATGGCTATAGGAGTCTCTGGAAGTTTTGGCATATCATCAACCTCTTCGAGTTCCTGAATATCGTCGTCTTCGTTTTTTATTGAACTGATTTTCTGCACATCTACTTTCTTTGCCGGTATGGAAAAGTTGCTTTCCTGGGACGCGTGCATTTTCGCCTGGGAAGGTATGAGCTGCTTGATTTTTCCCTGGCATGAATTTGCCGACTTCACAGCCTCAACCAAAAGAACCTTCGATTCCTCGAAAAATTTCTTGGTTCCCACTGACGGTTTCAATATTATCTCGGCGGCTCCGTACTCAAGAGCCTTCAACGACTCCGGAGAGCCTTTTTCGACAAGGGACGAGCAGATGACGCATGGAATCGGGTCTATGGTCTCGTTCATCTTCTTGAGGAAGGTGAGTCCGTCCATGCGCGCCATCTCAATGTCGAGGATGATGACGTCGGGCCGCTCGTCGTGGATTCTCCTCACACCAACTATTGGGTCTGGTGCGCTGGCGATGACCTTTATGTCGCTTGTCGAATTCAATATCTCAGTTATTGTCTGCCTCACGAGGGCAGAATCGTCGATTATCAAAACTTTTATGGGCATGTCAAAAACCTGCGATTGAAGCTTATCCGCCAACCGCTTTCGCCTCCTTGTACTTTTCTTTAACTCTATCCTACGCTACGAATCCTTCTGGAAAATCGTCGGTCCCACTGTCACTAGAGGCAGATTCATACCGAAAATCGTTTCAGAATGTCCCAAAAACAAATATCCGCCTGGAACCAGCCAATCGACAAGCTTTCTTATCACGGCCTCCTGCGTCTCCTTGTCAAAATAGATGAGCGCGTTCCTGCAGAATATTATGTGCTTCTTGCCCTGAATCGGGTAGGAATTGTCCATGAAATTCAATCTCTGGAAGTTGACTTTCCTCCTCAATTCAGGCTTGACCCTCACCTTCCGCTCGACGACGTTCTTCGACTTCAAGAAATAACGCTTCTTCAAGTCGAACGACAAATCATCTATGTCGTCCATCGAATAGACCGCGTTCACGGCTTTTTCAAGGACCCTGGAGGATATGTCGGTCGCCAGAACCGAAAAGTCGCTTATTGAACTCGTGTGGGTGCGGATGAATTCGCTCATCACGATTGAAAGCGTGTAGGGTTCCTGGCCACTTGAACAGGCGGCCGACCAAAGCTCGACCTTGTCGATTCCACGTCCGGCAAGCTCCGGCAGAATTTTTTCCGTCATGGCGACAAAATGCTGGTTCTCACGGAAAAAACTCGTCAAATTCGTCGTGATGACATCTATCATCAAGGCTATTTCCTCGTCGGAAGCCGAAGTCTCCGAAAAGGCGTACTTTATGTACTCGTCGAACGAGTCGATGTCCAGTGCCTTCAACCTCGCCTGCAAGCGGGACTGGACCATTATCTTCTTCTGGTCGGGCATCTTTATCCCCACGTTGGTCTGGATGAAATCTGCGATTTTGTGGAACTGCTCGTCCGTCAATTCCGCAAGCGTCTTTACAATCTCACTGCTCATGGGCTTTTTCCGAGTTTTTTATCATCGAAGTCAACTGGAAGATATCCAGAATCAGGGCGACAGAGCCGTCCCCCAGAATCGTGGAGCTGTTGATTCCCGTACAGTTTCCATAGAGAGGCCCCAACGGCTTTATGACCGTCTGCTGGCTTCCAAGGATTTTGTCCACAACGAGTCCGTAGACTTCATCTCCATCATAAACTGAAACGATTTCCTGATGGTCGGGAAGAGGCTCGGCAATCTTGAAAAACTTTCTCAAGTTCACGGATTTCAAATCCTTGCCGTGGTTCCTCGTCACAATGAAGTCTTCCTCCATCTGCTCCTTGCTTATGCTTGAAGAGATGCATTCCGAAATCGTGTTCAGCGGAACAATGTATGTGACAGTCCCTATCGTCACGAGCATTCCGTCGATAATCGCCATCGTGAGCGGAATCTTGAGGATGAACGAAGTGCCCTTGCCAGGCTCCGACTCGGTCGTGACGGTTCCGCCCAGAGTTCCCAAATCCTTTTTGACGACATCCAGACCGACCCCGCGTCCGGAAACGGAAGTGACCTGCTTCGCCGTGGAAAACCCCGGCTGGAAAATCATGTTGAAAATCTCCGAGTCCGACAGGTTGTCATCCGGCTTCGCGAGCTTTTTCTGAATCGCCTTCTCACGAATGGCGGCCTTGTCCAAGCCCTTTCCGTCGTCTTTTATGGTGATGTTGATGAAGGCCCCCGCGTGCTTGGCGGAGAGGGTCACGGTTCCCGTCGGGTTCTTTCCGGCCGCGATTCGCGCTTCCGGCAGTTCGATTCCGTGGTCCACAGAATTGCGTATCAAGTGAAGGAGCGGGTCGTTGAGCTTTTCGATTACGGTCTTATCCAATTCCGTCTCGGCTCCGACAGTGACCATCTCGACCTTCTTTCCAAGCTGGGCGGAAAGGTCGTGCACCGTGCGCTTGAATTTCTGGAAGAGAGTCCCCACTGGAACCATGCGAAGCCCCATCGATATGTCCCTCATCATGACCGCGATTCTGTCGCATTGTTCGCTCAGGTTCTTGAAAGTCACGTTGTCGTTCTTGATGGCCTCCTGGTCGAGGCGCGCGTTGAAAGTGACCAATTCGCCGACCAAATCAACCAGCTGGTCGAGTTTCGCCGAGCTGATTCTGAGCGTCGCGGAAGACGAAGGACTTTGCACCTGGCCGTTCGAATCCAGGGACTTCAGGTGCTGCTGCTCGGCCAAAGCCGAACGAACCTGCTCCTCCGAGACGATTTTCTTCTCGACAAGCATCAGGCCAAGCTGTTTCTTTGCCTTGAGGATTTCGTCAACGTCGTCCTGGGAAACATCCTTTCTGGAAACAAGAATCTCGCCGATTTTGTTGTTCTCGCCGGGCAGCAAATCGATTTTTTCAATTTCGATTTTTGATTCAGAATCGAGGAAGATGAAGACGTCCTCTATGTCGTTCTTGGTTTTAGTCGTGGTGAGAATGACGTCCCATGAAAAGTAGCAAAGCTCGCTGTCCATTTCGGAAAGCAGCGGAAGGTCGTTGTAGAAGGGAACGACAGTGGCGGTGCCGAATTCCGTAAGCTCCTTTATGAGAAGCTCCGGGCGGGTTCCGTTCTGCATTATCGTGCTGGACGGCCTGAATTTTATTCGCCATGTAGAAGTGTTCTCATCGCTGTCCTTCTTCGGCTCGATTTTTTTGACGGAGGACGTGGTCTCCATCGCGTTTCCGCCGTGGGACTGAACATAGACCTTGAACTCCAGAATCAGGGATTCGCTCAGCTTGTGGACATCCTCTGAAACTTCTATTCCAGCGTCCAAAAGGCTTCTTATGTGGTCCCGCGCCTTGAGCAGAAGGTCAATCAACTCCGGCGTGACGGGAATAACACCGTTCCTCACCTGGTCCATGGCGGACTCCGCCTCGTGGGTGAAAGTTGAAATCTCGTTGAAGCCGAACATGGCGGAAGAGCCTTTTATGGTGTGCATGGCCCTGAAAACGGCCGCGATTGTCTCCGGGTCGCCGTTGTTGTCGCTCAAAGCCAAAAGCTGCTCTTCAAGATTGTCAAGAAGCTCGTTCGCCTCGTCAAAAAACACAGAACTGAGTTGCTCAAGCATCAGCGACCTCCGAATCTTCAGGGAAAATGTACTCGTCCAGCGTGATTGAGCTTGCCGTGATGAATTCTTCGATTGCCTTCGGTATTTTTCCGATTATATAGAAAGAATTTCCCTTCTTTTCGGCTTCCCTTCTGGCGGCTATTATGATTTGAATTCCTGTTATGTCGATGTCGTCAACTTCGGATATGTCCAAAAGAACTTTCGAATTCTTCTTGAAGGCTTCGAGAATCTCGTCCCGCAACTTGTGCGCCTGCTCGATTCCAGCAGTGCCTTGCCATTTGACAGTCTCAAATTTGTCAGCCATTCGCGAAGCTCCTTTTCTATCTTTTTGAAAAATTATGATTTATAATCTTCTGATAATTATAAGTTAATTTTATACAAAAATAATTTTACGCTATGATTTTTTTGAAGTCAAACAAAATGCAGACTCATGAAAATCCACTGGGACTTTCAATAAAAAAAGGAGCTAGGGGAAGACAAAAATGACAAATTCAATAGAAAACAAGAACTACGACTACTTTTCTTTCATGCTCGGAAACGGAATGTTCGCCGTCCCTGTAAAATATGTAAAGGAAGTCCTTGAATTCACGACGCTCACGAAGGTTCCAAATTCACTAGACTACCTGCTTGGAGTGACGAACATTCGAGGCTCCGTGGTTTCGATAATCGATTTAAGAAAACTTTTCGGCTTCAATCCAAGCAGCTACCTCGACGGCACGTCTGTAATAAACCTTGAGATTCCACGCCCCAACGAAAAACCCTTCGAGATTGCGATAATCGCGGATTCAGTTGACATAGTGGGCGGACTTTCAATGATACAGGCAGGCTCCGCGTCATACGGAATCCCGAAGGAGCAGAGCAGGTTCATAAAGTCGGTCGCCCGCCGGGGAGACGAATTCATCATGGTGCTGAATTTGGAGGAAATCCTGAAATTCATAAAGGCGGATGTGGACAAGACCGAAAAGGCCACAGTCTAAGATTCATGCGAAAGATTTTGAGTACACACAGAATATGTGTTAATATAGAGCATCATAAAATAGCATAAAAAATCGTTCGGGGGTCTAAAAATGAACGGAAATGTAATTGTCGGACAGTCTGGAGGACCGACATCTGTAATAAATTCGAGCTTGGCTGGTGTTTTCAAGACGGCGAAGGACAGGGGCGCGAAAAAAATCTACGGAATGCTTCACGGAATCAAGGGGTTGCTCGACGGGCAGTACACAGAACTTTCCGACAAGCTGAATTCCACCATGGCAATCGACCTGCTCAAAAGAACGCCGTCGTCGTATCTCGGCTCGTGCCGCTACAAACTTCCCGAAGTAAAAGAAGGAAAGGAGACGTACGAGAAAATCTTCAAAATCCTTGACGAGCTTGAAATCAAATACTTCTTCTACATCGGCGGAAACGATTCGATGGACACGATAATGAAGCTTTCCGAGTACGCCTCATTGGTGAAGAGCGACATCAGATTCATTGGAGTCCCGAAGACAATCGACAACGACTTGGCGATAACCGACCACACACCGGGATTCGGAAGCGCGGCGAAGTTCATCGCGGCCACAATGAAGGAAATCATCAGGGACGGCGTGGTCTACGACTATCCAACGATAACGGTCGTTGAAATCATGGGCCGCAACGCAGGCTGGCTCACGGCCGCCGCCGCATTGGCGAAATCCGACGACTGCGAGGGCGTGGACTTGATTTACCTGCCGGAGAAGCCGTTCGACGTGGACAAGTTCCTGCAGAAGATAAAGAGCCTGGCGGACAAGGGCAAGTCGATTGTCGTGGCCGTTTCGGAAGGAATCAAGACGGCCGACGGAAAATTCGTCTTCGAGCTTGGAGAGCACGCTGAATTCGTGGACGCTTTCGGCCACAAGCAGATGTCGGGAACTGCGAAATTCCTCACGAACAAGATAACCATGACGCTCGGCTTGAAGGCGCGCGCCATCGAGCTTTCGACATTGCAGAGATGCGCCGCCCACATGACGAGCCGCACGGACATCACGGAGGCCTACAACGTTGGAGGAGCGGCTGTGAAAGCGGCTTTCGAGGGCGAGACCGGAAAAGTCGTGGTATTGAAGAGAGTCTCCGACGACCCGTACATGTGCATAACGGAAACTGCGGACGTGACGAAAATCGCGAACGTGGAAAAGAAAGTCCCGCTCGAATGGATAACGGACGACGACTACGTCGCGCAGGATTTGATTCACTACATCCACCCGCTCATCCAGGCAGAACTCTCGCCAATCATGGTGGACGGCTTGCCTAGACACTTGAAAGTGAAATAAACGGTTGCCAGGG
>CAMHLH010000052.1 GCA_946185925.1 uncultured Treponema sp. | reverse complement strand
GGAGGAGTACAAGCGCAACCCGAAGGAGTTCCAGGCGAAAGGCGGTGCGGAATGAAGGTTGAGCTGAGAGTAGGCGCGGCGGTCGTGAGTTGCGAGACGGACCACAGTCCGAATCCGAGCGGGAAGTGCTCGGAGAGAAGGAGAAGGCTGACTGCGTAATGGCCACAGACCCTGACGCAGACAGATTCGGAACCGCGTTCCCTGGAAAGGACGGAAAATTCGTGCTCGTATCAGGAAACCAGATGGGCGCCCTCCTCTGCGAATATGTCCTCCTCTCAAGAAAGGAACTCGGAAAGCTTCCTTCAGACCCAGCCTGCATCCGCTCTATCGTCACGTCTCCGTTCACGGACTACATCTGCAAAAAATACGGAGTCAAGCAGCACGAGTGTCTCACTGGCTTCAAGTGGATTGCGGCGGTCGAGGACGAATTCGAGAAGACAAAGACAGGAACCTACGTCTTCGGACTTGAGGAATCATACGGCTACAAAATCGAGAAGGAAGTCATGGACAAGGATGGAGTTTCGGCAGCGGCCATGTGCGCCGAGATGACTCTCTACTGGGCTTCAAAAGGCAAGTCGATTCTCGAGCACCTCGACGACATGTACAAGGAGTACGGCTTCTTCGAGGACAGGGCAATCTCCCAGTACTTCCCGGGTTCGGCAGGAAAAGAGGTCATGGCAGGAATCATGGCAAAGTTGAGGAAGGACGGACTCAAGACGCTCGGCGGCAAGAAGGTCATGGAAATAAAGGACATCCAGGAATCAGTCTCATACAACCCGGAGAATCCTTCTTCAAAAACGCCAATCAAGCTTCCGAAGTCAAACGTCCTCCAGTTCATACTCGAAGGCGGCACAGTCGTCTCAGCCCGTCCGTCGGGAACAGAGCCGAAAATCAAGTTCTACATCAACGCAAGGACCGAAGTCGGCGGAAACAAGAGCGACGAATGCCTGGCGGCCACAAAGAAAGACTCTGCGGCTGTATGCGACGCGATAACCGCGGACATCAAGAAAATCCTTGAGAACGCATAAGCCATCCCCATAAAAAACTCTGCCGATGGAAGACATTTCATCGGCAGTTTTGTTTTATGAAAATTCGAGGTTATACTAAACTAGTATGGCAGTTTTGTTGAAAAGATTTTTCTTGCTTATTTCAATTTCTCTCTCTTTCATTTCATGCACAAGCACGAAATATTTTTCAACAAAGGATGTCGATGTCGTCTCCGAAACGAAAAGCGACGACTCGATACACTACAGGACGACGACCAGGACGGTAAAGGCTGAATGCTCACCGGACGGCAAGCTCATAGCGTTCTACACGCTCGGGATGCCATTCGTCGTAATCGGCTGCACGGTCAGGGAAACATTCAAGGTAATCGGCTACACGGCCTTGAATTCCATGGCGGGCTACTTCAGCGCGAAAACGCCGGACAACAAGATGGGGCTCATTCTTCCAGATTCGAAAAAGCTCAACGAAGAATACGCAAAGATGAAGGAAGACTACGAGAAGTCAGACCTTGGAAAATACGACAGCTACAGGAAAGCCCTCTCAAAGATGAGGGTAACGGACAAGAAGATTGTGGAGGAGGTGGACTGGAACGACGAGACGAAAGTCATATCATCCTCCACGGACACAATCTCTGTGGAATCCAGCGTGTCCGACTCTGCGGCGAGGGTGTCAAAGAAGGCCTCGATAATCGGAGCGAAAGTCGGAAACGTGACATCGACGATAATCGGAGTGCCAAGTTGGATACTATGCTTCATACTTGGCACTTTGGACAACGAATAGGACAGAGAATAACAAACTTAAAAACAATGGAGGTTTTTATGAAGAAGATTTTGGTTGCATTTGGAGCTGCGGCTCTTCTCGCCTTGGCAAGCTGCGGTTCGACATCCAACACAACGGCGTCCGCAAAGTCGGACGTTCCAGAGTGGTACGTCCTCGACCCGGACAGCTCGGAGGGAATCTACGGAACAGGCCAGGCCTTGATGGCCGACTTCGACACTTCGCTGAAGATGGCCCAGGCGAACGCCTACAACGACCTTTCAAGGAAAGTCTCGACTGTCGTGAAGGACGTTACGCAGACGATGGTCTCTGGCTCGAAGTCCGACACCATGAAGGGATTCGAGGAAAACGCCCTTCAGGTCTCTGAGGCAAAGCTGCAGGGAGCGAAGAGGACGAACTTCTACCAGGGAAAGGACGGAACGGTCTACATCCAGATGTTCCTTCCTTATGAGACGCAGGTGAGCGCATTGAACGAGACCGCCGCTGCATACGACATCTCGCCGGAGTATCTCGCCACGCAGGTCAAGATGAAGGAAGCCTACGAGAAGTACTTCAAGAGCGGAAACTAAATCTGCTTTCAACGAAGGACGCCGATGGAAAAAATTCCGTCGGCGTTTTTCGTTCAAGGCTAAATCTGATAGAATCAAGAAATGTTGCAGGAACCAAAAAACTACCATCTCATAGGAGATTTCTCATCTTACAGGCGCATATTCGACGAAGGCCACACTTTCTGCGTGTTCGACACGGAAACGACAGGCCTAAAGGCCGAAGAGGAGCGCATAATCGAAATAGGGGCAGTGAAGTTCGACAAGACAGGATTCATAGGCCAGTTCGGGACATTAATCGACCCGGAAAAAGAAATATCCAGCAAGATAACCAGCATAACAGGCATTACGAATGGAATGCTCTCCGGGCAGCCAAAAGCGGAGGAAGCCGTTCCCAATTTCATGGATTTCGCGAAAGACTGCATACTTGTCGCCCACAACGCGCCTTTCGACCTCAGATTCATGAACTGTGAACTCATGCGACTGGGAAGACCGACAATCACGAGCATGGCCATAGACACCCTCAAATTCGCGCGCTGGGCCTATCCTGAATTCGGACACTGGAACCAACCGTTCTTGGCGGAAGCCCTAGGCGTAAAAATAACCAGCGCGCACCGAGCCTACGACGACGCCCGCGTCTGCATGGAAATATTCAGAAAAATGCTGGACTGCGAAAAATTCAAGAAAAAAACTACGAATCGCTTGAACTGAGAGAAAAAGATATCCGGGCAGCCCCTACAGTCACGACACATGGGCTGTCCAGTTTTACAGACGAGGATTTTGGAATCTTGTTGCCTTGGAGAACAGTTCCGTTCGTACTTCCCAAGTCCTCTAGATAGAAGCCGTCGTCCCTGCGGCGTATCGCAGCGTGCTTGCGGCTCACCAGCAAATCAGAAATCACGACATCGCAGTTTCGGCTACGGCCAATCACAATGTCGCCGACGACTTCGACTTTTTTTCCGCCGTCTACGGAGATGAAAGCGCAAGCATCCTTACGCTCATTTCTGAACTTGATTACGGCATCCAGCTCGGAATTGGTAAGGACAAGCCCCTTCCCTCCCGTTATGGCATCGTTCACAGCCTTGCGCCTTTTTTGCAGGCGCTTGGACTCCTTTTCGTATTCAGAAATTTTCTGTCTGGCATCACCAATCTCGTTGGTCAAACGGTCTATGGTCTTCTCAAGATTGGAAATCTCAGATGCGGTTCCCTGTATGCTTTCATCCAATATAGACTGCAGAATCATGTAGTCGTTGAGTTTCGGGGAAGTCTTGGATATCGAACTCTCCCTCTTGCCAAAATGAAACATCAAGCCTCCATCAAATCAGCCGCGGGGGGCCTTTGCAGGATCCACAGGGGTGCTGTTGCGGAAAACCATCAAGCTTACCTGAGGCGAATCCGTGTAAGCGTCAAGCCCCACAGTTCCAACGTCGCCGCCATAGGAGACAGTGTCGCCCTTTGAGACATGGACATTGCCAAGCCCTGTGTATGCGTAGATGTAACCCGATTTGCCCTGAACGAAAACCACGTTGCCATATCCGCGGTAAGCTCCCGCGACCATGACTGTTCCAGACGCGATGGAGCGCACAGTCTCGTTTTTCTTCGCCAACAATGAGACGCCGTTCACCTTCCCAGTCACATAAGTCACGTCGGAAGCCTGGACCGGCCACACGAGGGAAGCGTCGCCCTTCTTCGAATAAACGCGGGGGTCGTTGTCCTTCAAGTCCGGGACATTGGAAAGTTTTACACGCTGCCCGACTTTTATCATGTCGGCATCCGTGACATTGTTCAACTCCTGAATCTCAGAGAGCGTAAGACCGTGCTCCAAGGCGATTCCAAGCCAAGTGTCGCCCTTCTGTGCCGTATAGTAGATTTCAGATTTCGACGAAGACTTGACCTCCTCTGAGGAAGCAGACTTTTTGACAGCGGTTGGGGCGTTGTTGAAGGCAACGACGGAGGAAACAATCAACTTCTGCCCTATTTTGACATTGTTGCCGGAAAGACCGTTCCAATCCTTGAGATTGTCGACAGTGACACCGTAAGTCCTGCTTATCGAATAAAGAGTCTCGTCCTTCTTCACAACATGGTAGTCGGCTTTAGATGAGGAAGCCCCATCGCGGGAACCGGCATCAGGAATGGAAAGTTTCTGGTCGATTCTCACATTGTTGTCCGCAAGTCCGTTTGCTTTCTGCACATCCTCCACAGAGACACCGTAAGTCCTGCTTATCGAGTACAGAGTTTCTCCTCTTTTTACGATATGAACCGTTTCGGCAAAGACGCCAGAAAATGAAAAAGAGCCAATGACAAAAGATGTAACTATTTTAAAAAAACGTTTCATATTGTCGAATTTATCGGCACGAATGTCAAAAAAGAACAGTCGGTCAAAACGGGATGGAACATGAATTTCCAAAGGTTCCCGAATCGCCCCAGTCATCCAAATCCGACTTGTCAAGCAGCCTGCCCGACGTTTTCAAAAATTCCACGTTTTTACAGAAGAGAGATTTCAAGTCGTAGACCAGCGGGAGGCTCAGAAGAGTCTTTTCATGGAAGAGAAATTCATCGCGGAGCATCTGCTGCGCTCCGTAGCGGGCTATATTGTCGGTGTAGGACTGGCTGTCGATGAGTTTTCCTCCGCAAAGGGCAAAAGTGCTGGCGAAAACCACGAATGCGGACTTCGCGCTGTCGCTTTCGACAGTGAACATGCTCTCACCGCAAAAGACGCTGCCAATCAATATTCCGTACAGGCCTCCGGCGAGTTTTCCATCGTGCCAGGCCTCAACACTGTGGGCGAATCCGTTCTCGTGGAATTTCTCGTAGGCGTCAATCATCATTTTTCCAATCCAGGTTCCGTTCTGCCCTTCCCGCTTCATTTTTCTGCAGCCGTGGATTACAGCGGAAAAATCCTTGTCCATCGTGTATTCGTACGGACTCTTCTTGAGGAATTTCCTGACGCTCTTCGGAACATGGAAGTCCTCGATTTTTATGCAGAAGCGGGGATTCGGGGAATACCAAAGGACAGGGTCCCCGTCGTCCTCGCAGAACCAGGGGAAAATTCCCTGCATGTAGGCTGAATAAAGACGCTGCTGGCTTATGGACTTGGTTATTCCGGCGAGCCCGTTGTAGTCGTCGTCCGGTTCATTGAAGAGAAGAATCTTTTTAGGGTCGATAGTGTCGTAGTCCATCTTGGCCCCTCACGCAAATTCGAAGCTGATTTTTCCATCGGAGCAAGAAACCTCCACGCTTCCTCCGTCGCAGAGCCGCCCGAAAAGAACCTCGTCCACAAGCGGCGTCGCGATTAGGTTCTCGGCCGCCCGGCTTATGTTTCTGGCTCCGAATTCCCTGCTGTAGCCCTCTGTCGCAATCAAGTCCACAGCCTCCTCGCTGACCGTCATGCGCACTTTTTTGGACGAAAGCCTGTCCGAAATCTTCTGCACGGCCTTTCTGGCGATGTCGTGCGTCACACCCTCGCCAAGGTGGTGGAAGGTCACGATTCCGTCAAGCCTGTTGCGGAATTCCGGGGAGAAGGCCTTGGAGACAGCCTCCATCAAGGCAGACTCGTCGTTGGCCCTGGCGTTCAAGCCGGAGTCGAATCCGACAAGCCCCTTCTCCATATCGCGCGCGCCGGCGTTGCTGGTGAGGACGATGATGCAGTTCCTGAAATCCGCCTTGCGCCCCTGGTTGTCGGTGAGAGTTCCGTAGTCGAGGACCTGCAGCAGCACATTGAATATGCTAGGATGGGCCTTCTCAATCTCGTCGAAGAGGATTATGGAATGGGGATTTTTTCTGACGGACTCTGTCAAAAGCCCCCCGTTCTCGTAGCCGACATAGCCCGGAGCCGAGCCTATCAAGCGGCTCACAGTGTACTCCTCCTGGTATTCGCTCATGTCGAAGCGGAGCAGGTTCTCCGAAAGCGTCTCCGACAGGACTTTTGTGAGCTCCGTCTTTCCGACCCCCGTAGGCCCGACGAAAAGGAAACTCGCCTCGGGCTTGTCGAGATTCCTGAAACCGGCCCTTGATTTCTTCACCGAAAGTGAAACAGAATGAACGGCCTCGTCCTGTCCGAAAATCTGCGCCTTCAAAGTGGCCTCCAGGGACTTCAGCTTCGCCCTCTCGTCCTCCGTCACATTCTCCAGCGGCACGTTCGCCATTTTCGCCGTCACCTTCCTGATGATATTCTCCGTGACTTTCGGCATGGAAAGCGGAGCCTTCCTCTTTTCGTTGGAGAGGGAAAGGAAAACACCGGCCTCGTCAATCACGTCGATGGCCTTGTCAGGAAGCCTGCGCTCGGGAAGGTACTGGACGGACAAATCGACGGCCGCCTGCAAAGATTTTTGCGGATAGGAAACCCCATGGAATTCCGAATACTTGCCGGAAACGCCCTTGAGAATTTTCAAGGCGTCCTCCCTCGACGGCTCAGGAATGTCGACTTTCTGAAAACGGCGGGCAAGCGCCCTGTTCTTCTCGATTGAGCGGGTGTACTCCTCGTAAGTGGTCGCGCCCATCACACGGACGCTGCCGCCCGCCAAAATCGGCTTCAAGATGTTGGACGCGTCCAAATTTCCGCTCCCGGTCGCGCCTGCTCCGACTATCGTGTGGATTTCGTCAATGTAGAGGATGCCCTTCCCCTTCTTCTCAAGGATTTTTATGAGCGTCTTCATCCGGGCCTCGAATTCGCCACGGAATTTCGTGCCGGCAAGGATTGTCGCCATCTCAAGAGAATAGATTTCATAGCCCAAGAGGCGGTCCGGAACATTTCCTGCGGCAATGCGGAGGGCCAGACCTTCGGCGACGGCTGTTTTTCCAACGCCGGCGTCGCCCACGTGGACAGGGTTGTTCTTCGTTCTTCGGCAGAGAATGTGGATTGTGCGCTCAAGCTCCTCCTCCCTGCCGACTATCGTGTCCAGCTCGCCACGGCGCGCCTTCTCAGTGAGGTTCGTGGTGAATTTGCCGAGGATTTTCTCCGGCGTGACCTTGTCTTTCTCGGCCTCTGCCTTGCCCGGCTCGTCCACGGATTCGTCGTCCGCCTTCCGCGCCCCAAGTGGTTCGTCGGAATCAGAGTCTGAATCGATAGGTCCGCGGCGGAAATCCGAGACGGAGTCCAGAAGGGACAGAGTATCCAGTCCAGAGCGCTTCAATATGTACGAAGCGTAGAGCCGGCTGTCGTTGAACATCGCGATTATCATGTCGAATATGTCGAATGTCTTTCTGGACGAGTTCGCCGCGGCGAATTCAGCCTGCCGATAGATGTCGTCCAGCATCACGGACACGGCGGGCGGCTCCACGCTGCCGTCCAAGTTCTTCTCTGCGATGCCGACATTCTCTTCTATGTATTTCTGAAGGCCCGTCCTTATAGACGCCATGTCGCATTCGCAGTTCTCCAGCACGCTGCGCACAGACGCGTTGCCGAGAGACTGCAAAAGAAGCCATTCAGGCGTGAAAATCTCCAAATTGGCGACGACGGCCTTTGAAAGCGCATCCTGTATTATCTCCGATAGCTCTTCGTTCTCTTCCATATTAATCAAAAATTCCTTAGTTCTATTCTTTCTCCAAAACACACTTGAGGGGAAAACTGTTGCCCCTCGCCTTGTCCATCGTCATGCGGGCCTTTGTCGCGGCTATGTCGTATGGATAGACCCCGGCGACCCCCTTGCCCGACCGGTGGACAGACTCCATGATTCGCTCGGCATCCAGCTCGCTCTTCTTGAAAATGTCCACAAGGACATAGACCACGAAATCCTTCGTGGTGAAATCATCGTTCAAGAGAACCACCTTGTATTTTGGAGGAAGCTCGAATTCCACAGCGGAATCCGAGCCGGCTTCGTTTTCATCTTCAAAATCGTTCATTTCTTCTCCTCCGCGGGCTTTGGAGCGTCGCCGTTCTTGTTCCTGTACTCGGCCGTTATCGTGTGGTCCTCGTTCTCGTCGAGCTTGTAGACCGCAAAATCGTTGTAGTTCTTGATGAGCCAGTCGTCGTAGGCCGTCCAATCGGCAAAAGTTTCCTTCATAGATTCTCCAAATTCAAAATAAGATTAGTCGGCAACAGCAGTTTTTACCAGGCGGAAGCCCAAATGGTTGTGGAATACGGAAGGGTCTTCGCAGAAACGCACCGACGACCGGCAGTTCCTGTCGACCTCGGCCCAGCTTCCGCCACGGAAAATCCTGTATTCGTTCACGTCCTGACCTTCGATTGAAGGAGCCGCAGATTTTTTTGATTGAGTTGATTTTTCACTTTCGTAGACTGAATATTTGTCGAAGCACCATTCGGAGACGTTTCCGCTCATGTCGAAAAGCCCGAGCATGTTGGCCTTCTTTTTTCCGACGAGATGGGTTTCCTTGTCGGAGTTCTCCCAGTGCCACGCGACGGAATCTATGTCGGGACTCCCTGAAAATTTATAGCTACTGGAGAATTTTCCGCCCCTTGAAGCGTACTCCCACTCGGCCTCTGTAGGGAGTCGATAGCCGCCGAGCGAAAAATCGCAGGAAACTTTCTTCCCCTCGATTTTGTAGCACTGGGGAAGGCCTGAAAGCTTGCTGTACTCGTTGCAGAATTTCACGGCATCGTACCAGCTCACAAATTCGACAGGCCTTTTATCGCCATCCTCTTTGTCAGAAAAATAACTCGGATTCTTCTCCATGACTTTCTCGTACAAAGCCTGAGTGACCTCGTACTTGGCCATGTAGAAGTCAGAGACCTTCACAATGTGCCTGACTTCGTCGTCGTACGCGTCGTTGTCTTCGGGAATCTTCTTCGTCACGGTCTTTCCGTCGACCTTGGACTCCAGAAACTGGACGTCGGACTTTCCCATCAAAAACTCGCCGCCCTCTATTTTCACAAATTCATCGGCGAACAGACAAAGCCCCAAAAACGCAGTGGCAAAAGCCGACGCGAAAACTTTTTTCATTTTTACTCTTCCTCCAAAAATTCCTGATTTCTATCATTCGATTATATAATTTTCGTTTTGCCATTTGCAAACACAATTCAATTTTGGAGGAAGATTTTTCGATTTTTACTTTTTTGTTTTTTACTTTTTCAACTTTCCGTTTTCAATTTTCACCTTGATTTCGCAGATTCCCTGCGTCATCGTTCCCATCGGGCAGAAGGTGCACCAAGTGCGCGGACGGAAGAAGAGCATGAGGACGAGTCCGATGAGGGTCGAAGTGAGCATGAGACTGTAGAAGCCGAAGCTGAACTGGGCGACCCAATCGGGGAAGAAGCCTTGGGTGTATGCCCAGCCCCAGGGGACCTTTATCGACCAGAAGAGCTTGACCACCTCCCGGAGGCTTTCCGCGCCGGAAAAGACGAGATATGTCTGGAAGATGATGTTGGCGAACATGGTCATGAAGAACGCCAAAAAGGCGTAGCGGAACCATTTTGAGTGAAGCCATTTTGGAGCGAGTTTTTTCCTGGAAAGCCCCAGACTGGTGCCGAGGAACGTGAAGAGCTGGCTCCGACCGCAGTATCTGTTGCAGAAAGTCTTCTCGCCCTTGACCAGAGCGAAAACGAGCGGAACGAGGAAGTCAATCATCCCGAGCCATGCGAAAAGAATGTTGAAGAAGCCGAGAGAGAAATAGATTATCGACCACACCCACAGAAAATCGTACCAGTTCCTCTTTTTCATTCCGAAACCTCCTTTGCCACAACGGCCCCCGATGGACAAGCGGCCGCGCACAAACCGCATCCCACGCACAATGAAACGTCCACGGACGCAAAGCATCCGCGCGACACAGAAATCGCCTTTCTCGGGCAGGCGGCAGCGCAGGCTCCGCAGGCGACGCAATCTTTCGTTGAAACAACAGCTTTCTTTCTTGCCATGTTTTTGTACCTCTGATAAAAAAAATACAGGCGCAAAGAAAATTGATATGTAACGAAGTCACAAAAGGAGGGAAAAAGATGAATGGAATTGTAGAAAATGGGCAAATGGAAAGAATGGTTCCTTTTTGGAAGGATTTGGACGACAGGGAAAGGGAATTCGCAAAGTCGAAATCGGCAGTCATCGGCTACGAAAAGGGGAAAATCATCAATGGAAGCTCCGAGGCCTGTCTTGGGTTCTTCTTCGTGATTTCCGGGAAGATGAGGGTCTACATGATTTCCGACGAAGGCAAGGAAGTCACCCTCTTCAGGATAGGGAGCGGCGAGTCGTGCGTGCTTTCGGCCTCGTGCGCGATAGAACAGATAACGTTCGACACGCAGATGGTCGCGGAGGAGGATTTGCGCCTCTTCGTCATAAGGTCGGGCGACTTCGCGAAACTGACGGACAGGAACGTGCACGCCAGATGCTTCATGTTCGAGACGCTCACGAAACGCTTTTCGATGGTCATGGAGGCGATGCAGAAGATGCTGTTCGAGAAGGTCGAGAGGCGGATATCGTCATACTTGATGGAAGAATGCGAAAAATCCGGGACGAGCGAAGTGATTTCCACACAGGAGGAGATTGCCCAGCGGATAAATTCGGCGCGGGAAGTGGTCGCGAGGACGCTCAAGAGGTTCGAGCGGGACGGACTTGTGGAGACGAAGCGGGGAATCGTGAGGATTTTGGACATGGAAGGGATGAAGGGGATTTGAAATCAAAGGATTTTTTATCAACAATCAAGAGGCAGCGTGGAAGTTGACGGAGGGGGATTTTCAGTTCATTATTTTACTCGGACAAAACCGAGTCGGACAAAACCGAGTAAAAAAATATCTGGCCCACGCCGCCGAAACAGGCCGCATC
>CAMHLH010000051.1 GCA_946185925.1 uncultured Treponema sp. | reverse complement strand
CGTGCTGGTCGACCATGTAGAGGATGTTCCTGCGCTCGACGATTATGAAGGTCTCCATCGTCCGCCCTATGTACCTTATTCCCTTCGCTTTGTCGGTGTCGGCCGTTTCGAGCTCCTTGTCGTCGAACAGCTCTGCCTTTGCCATTCGCTTTTCGATTGAGGTGTCGAAGGCCATGAACTTGGAGCGCAGGCCGCTTTTCGCATTTTGTGCCGGAATTTCACTGTCGGCGACTTTCAGGGAAGCGGCTTGTGGTGTCTGCCGCGCTTTGACGGTTGTTTGGGGGCGCGCTGCTCTTTCGGAGGTGGATTTCTGTACCGAATCCCTTCCGAAGACGAAAAATCTGCCCTGAGCGCTTTCCTCTCCGATTCTTCCGTCTTCCCCTGCGTCTTCGCTTCCTGCGGCCGCCTCAACTTCTTCGGCTTTCTCTTTTCTTTTCTCTTCGTTTTCTTCCTCAAAATCAAAACCAGCTGGCAGTATCCCCTGGTCGTAGTCGGAACCGTCGTCCTTCATGGATTTTGAGGTGAGGGCCCTGAGGAAATTCTTTATCGAGGACGACACTCCGTGGTGAATCGCAGTCATGTCGCGGAATTTGACTTCCTTTTTTGCCGGGTGGATGTTGAAATCGACGAGCGATGGGTCGACTGTGGCGAATAGGGCCGCCACGGGGTGGGTTCCGTTCGGGAAGAAGCCCTGGCAGCCGTACTCTATTGCCTGCAGCAGCGCGAACTCCTGGACTCTGCGTCCGTTCACGTATATGAAGATGCTTCTCCTGTCGTTGCGCCTTATGGCCGGGTCTCCGATTAGCAGCCGAAAACTCCATTCGTGCCTGCCGTCCGGCTCTTTTCCGCTTGCCGAGAGTTCGTGGATGAGGGATGCGTTCTCCCTCGTCTGCAGGGCCGACACGAACCTCTGCGTCATTGTCGCGCCTGCAGGGAGGTTGAGCCTCACGCTGCCGTCGACGGTGAGCCTGAACGCTATGTCTGGACGGGCGATGGCTTTTTCCACGAAGATTTCTCTGCACATCATGGTTTCGCTGGCTGGACGTTTCAGAAAGACTCTGCGCGCCGGAAAATCCGCGAAAAGCTCCCTGCTTGAGACGCAGGTTCCTTTGCCGTCTTGGAAGAGGGCGGTCGTCTCTATTCTTCTTGGGCTTGAATTCGACATCGACATTTTCAGGTTGCCGCTCGCGATTTCGAGCCTTCCGACCGCCGCTATCGAGGCGAGCGCCTCTCCGCGGAAGCCGAGTGTCTGGAGCCTTGACAAGTCCTCCGCATCGACGATTTTGCTGGTCGCGTGCGGGTTCGCGCAGTTCTCCAGGTCGTCGCGCGTCATGCCGGAGCCGTTGTCGCTGACCTTCACGAGGTCTATGCCCCCGCCCGCTATCTCGACGCTTATGGAGTCGGCCCCAGAGTCCACCGCGTTGTCCATCAGTTCCCGGACGATGGCCGCCGGCCTGTCTATGACTTCCCCGGCCGCTATCCTTCGGGCGACATCCTCCCTAAGAATCCTGACCGGCCTTTTCTCAGCCATTCTGTCTCAACCCTTCTGTCGGCGCGCTCTGTTCCTCGAAGAGGTCGAATTCCAGCCCGTCGTCGAGTCCGTCGTCCTCTGCCTGCTTCTCCGCGCTTTTTCCGCCTTCGGAATCCCTTTTTTGTGGCTTCCTCTTCGTGCCTTCCTCCCAGTCTGCTTTTTTTTCGTCGAGCGGGCTGTTCATCAATATCTGTATCTTCCCCTCGATTTTCTCTATCTCGCTTTCGAGGGTCTTCGCGAGCTTTATTCCCTCCTCGAATGTCGAGAGTGCGTCCTCTATCCCGATTTCCGGGTTCCTGATTTTCTCTGAAAGCTCCTCGAGCCTGGCGATGTTCTCTTCGAATGTTTTCATTTTTTTTCTCCTTGCTTTTGCGCTCTTTCTGCGCCTGTTTGTTTTTTTCAGTTTTTTCCTATGACTTTCGCCGCGATTTCTCCCTCTGAGAGCTTGATTCCGATGACTTCGCCGCCTTCGAGCTGCTCCGGGTTCCTGACGATTTTGCCGCCTTCCGCGATGACGATTGCGAATCCCCTTTTGAGGACGTTCTCGGGGTTCGCCAGTTCCAGCGTCCTCTCGCAGTTCCTGACCGTCCGCCTGGCTTCTTCGAGCCTGCCCTGCATTTTTTCGGTGACGGAGCGCCTGGAATTTTCAATTCTGCTCCTCATCGGCTGGATTATCGACTTCAGTCTGATTTCCATGCTGGACGCGTCGAATGTCCTGAGTTCCATTTTTGCGTCCCGTATCATGGATTCGATTCTCTCCAGCATCCTGCCCTTGAATTCCTCGATTTCGGCGACCATTTCCGATTTCTGCGTGAAGACAAGCTCCGCCGCCGCTGATGGAGTCGGCGCCCTCACGTCGGCCGCGTAGTCCGAGAGCGCCCAGTCGATTTCGTGCCCAACCGCGCTCACTACGGGGATTCTGGAGTCCGCTATCGCCCTGACTACTTCCTCGTCGCTGAACGGAAGCAGGTCTTCGAGAGAGCCTCCGCCCCTTCCCACAATCAGGACGTCGCAGATTTTGTAGGCGTTCGCGGTCTTTATCTGCTTTGCTATCGTCTTTGCGGCGGAATCTCCCTGCACCTGCGCGGGAAGCACCGCCACGGATATTCCGGGGTTCCGCCTCTTCGCTATGTTCAATATGTCCCGTATGGCGGCTCCCGTGGGGCTTGTGACGACTCCGACCCTCCTTGGGTATTTCGGCAGCGGCTTCTTCCTCTCCTGGTCGAAAAGCCCCTCTTCGGCAAGGCTCCTCTTGCGTTCCTCTATCAGTTTGAGAATGTCGCCTTCGCCCGCTATCTCCATTTTGCTGATTACAATCTGGTATTTTCCCTGGGGGGCGTAGACTGATAGGGTGCCCGTGGCGTGAACCTTCGTTCCGTCCTTCATCTGGAAGCCGAGACCCGCCGCCTTCCCCTTGAACATGACGGCTGAAATCTGCGCGCCTTCGTCCTTCAGCACGAAATAGAGGTGCCCGCTCGCGTTCGGCCTGTAGTTCGATATTTCCCCCTCGATTGTGAGGGTCGGAAATGAACCTTCGATTATTTCCTTTATATTTTGGGTGATTTGTGTCACCGTCAGCACATTTTCGCTCATGCGGAAGATTATAGCAGATTTGGAGGGTGTCTTGTCATCTTCACTTCCTCAACTGAACTCTTTTCCTTGCCGATAATGAAACGATATGGGAAATATTGTTGTTCTTTTCGCCGGATTCGACATGGATGCGGCTTCAAATAATTTTTGCTTGGAAAAATCTTTCGCCGGAAAATCCGCCGTGGACTTGGCTCTGGCTTGGGCTTCCTCGAACGGGGAAAGGACCTTCGTCCTTTCTCTGCCGAAAAACGCGGCCGCCCTGTCCGCCTTGTCTCCGGGCGTTGATGTAATCGAGGACGATTCTTGGACCGCCTCGAAAATCGCTTCGAGCATAGCCTCCTGCTGCGAGAAAAGCGGCTGCGGGACTGCCCTGTACGCATGGATTGACTTGCCTTTTTTGAACGGCGGCTTGACGGAGCGTTTGCTTGCCCTGCACCGCGACTGCGCGTCCGAGTACACCTTCGCGGACGGTTTTCCTTATGGAATTGCCCCCGAGGTCGTGGATTCTGGTACGGCCTCCATAATCGCCCACTTGGCTTCTGAAAAGGATTTTCCCGCTGCGAGGACGGCCCTTTTCGACACCATGCGGGCTGAAATCAATTCGTTCGAGGTAGAGACCATCGTTTCCGATTTCGACTACAGGCCTCTGAGAATTTCCCTTGAGGCTTCATCAAAAGGCTCTTTCCTTTCGTGCAGGTCGCTTTTCGATTCCTTGGGGGCTTCCGCGCCTTCCTCTGTCGATGCCGATGAGCTTTGCCGCTCCGCTTCGGAAAATCCTTCGGTCATAAGGAACATTCCGCACTTCTTCGACATGCAGATAACCTCGAAGACCCGCCATAGGCCGCTTTACGCTCCGGAAAACGCCGGAATCGGCGTGGAGAAGCTTCCCGACATGTCGGTTGAAGACTTCAGACGAGTCGTGGACAAGATTTGCGCCATGAACCCGGACGCGGTCGTGTCGTTGAGCGCGTTCGGCGAGCCTTCGATGAACCCTGATTTCGTGGCGTTCGTCGAGGCTCTCTCGGAGAGGGGGCTTCGAATCCTGATAGAGACGGACGGGCTTTCGATTGACGAGTCCCTGGTCGGGAAAATCGCGGGGGTTCTTTCTTCGTCGTCTTCAAAAATAGATTGGATTGTCGATTTGGACGCGGCCGACGCTTCTTTCTATGCGAAGGTCAGGCAGGCGCCTGAAGCTGATTTTGAAAGGGCTGTCGCTTCTGTAGGGCTTCTTTCCGCCTCGTTCAAGTGGCACGTCTATCCGCAGATGACGCGCATGAAGGCCAACGAGGAGAACCTTGAGAAATTCTTCAGGTATTGGAAGAATCCGGAAAGTCCGTCTGGCGGAAAGCTGATTGTGAAAAAATATGATTCGCTTTGCGGAAAACTCCCCGACGAAAAGCCGGCCGACCTTTCGCCATTGAACCGGATTCCATGCTGGCATCTTGCCCGCGATTTCGTGATACTCTCCGACGGCTCCGTTCCAAAGTGCCGCTCGTGCGGAAACAGCTCGATACTGGGCAACGCCTTCACCGACAGCCTGGACGACATCTGGGCTTGTGCGTCGCCATTTTATGTAGGGCATGTCCGGGGCGAATACTGCGGAAATTGTGGAGAATGCGATGAATACTATACCTTCAGTTTTTAATGCGAGGGAGATAAGCAGGACGGTGGTCGGCGGCTCGGAAATTTGCCCCAACATCCAGATGGACTGCGCCGTGGTCATGATAAACGACGGCTGGAGCCCAAGCAGGGTGAAGACGCTGGACACTTTGCTCGGCTGCGGTTTTTCCTCGGTGGTTTCCATAGAAATGAGCCGGGAGAACTACAACATCGAGGATTTCTCCAGAAGGTTTCCGTCCGTGAAATTCATAGTTCCCCTTGAGAGCGTTACGACCGGGGATTTGGTGAACATCGCGATGAGCGAGGTGCAGAGCGAGTATGTGTTGATTTTGAGGGACACTCTTGAGATAAAGTCTGATTTGATGACTCCAATCCTCTTTTCGAACCTCACTGCCGAGAAGCCGTTCTGCGTCTGCCCAAGGTTGACCCTGCAGGGGAATGTTTCGTTTCCTGTAGTGTCCAGACCTTCGTCCAGAAAGTCCGTGTTCGATGTTGAGTCCTCCCCGAAAGTTTCTGACGGTGAAGAGAATCTTTTTCCTTTCGACTTCATCGGCTTGTTCAACAGAAAGAAATTTGTGATGCTTGGAGGATACGACTACACAATCGAATCCGATTATTGGCAGAATCTGGACCTTTCCCTGAGGGCGTGGCTCTGGGGCGAGCGGATTTCAATGTCGACTTCGTTCGCGATTTGCTACGCCGTAGAGAGCAAGCGGCTCGACTCCACTGCCAGCCAGTATTCGAACCGCTTCTACCTCAAGAATCTTGTGCCGCGCTTCGTGCATGGAGAAGGCGTGATTCCGCTTTCCTCGTTTGTCCTTTATCTTCCGCGTTCCGGCTGCGGTTTCTTCGAGGCTTGGAGGCAGTTCAAGGATGCCAGGAGATGGGTCATGGAGAACAAGTTCAGGTTCAGGCTGGACGCTGTTACTCTGGTTCAGAAATGGGGCTCGGCTGATTTTCTTGACGACAAATGAAAAATTCTTTTTCATGTAGTATTCAACAAAAAGAATTGATTTAAGGGGATGCAGAAAAAATGAAGATAATACTTGCGGCTCAATGCCGACTTTCGTCCACAAGACTGCCGGGAAAGGCTCTTTTGCCTCTTGGAGGCAAGACTGTTTTGGATTGGAGCCTGGCCGCCATGAGGAAGGTTCCTGCCGACGCGTACTACGTCGCCACAGACAAGGATTCGGAGGAGGCGTTGCGGCCGATTTGCGAGCGGAACGGCTTCGAAGTTTTTGTTGGGTCTCTTGACGATGTCTTGGAGAGGTATTGTCTTTTGATAGAGCATTCTGGAGCTGATGTCGTGATTCGCTCCACCTGCGACAATCCTTTCTTGTTCTACGAGGCCGCTACGGCGTTGAAGGAACAGTTCGTCAGGAGAAGCGAGACAGGAAAGTGCGACTACATAACATGGACGGGACTGCCTCACGGAAGCGGTGTCGAGATGTTCAGCGCGGCTTCTCTTCTTGAGGCTCGGAGGCAGACTGCCGATCCGTACGACCACGAGCACGTTGGTCCCGCCTTGTACAACCATCCCGACAAATTCGAGAGCGTGATGATTCCCGCTCCAGCTGAATGGAATTTCCCCGGCTTGAGGACGACAATTGACACGAAGTCCGATTACAGGAGAGCCTTGGCGGCCGTCAGAAAAGTCTCTGGCTTCGTCAGCGAGAAGAATCCTGTCGCGGAGCCTTACAGTTGCTCTCAGATTGTCGATGCGTATTCTGATTCGTCTGTCGTTTCTCCTGTACTCTGCGTGCCGTGCGTAAGCAAGGGAAAGGGAACAGGACACTTGAGAAGGTGTCTTTCCGTGGCCGTGTCCATAGGAGCCGACGTCTACATTCCCGAGAACGCTGGTCTTGAGGAGATAGAGGAGCTTCTTTCCGACGCAAAGTCCAGCGGATTCTCTGATTGGCAGATACTGCGCGCCCTGCCGGAAAAAGGCGACTATTCGATGGTCTTGGCGGACGCGTTCGCCCTCGACCGGCAGACTGCCATGGAGCTTTCAAAAATCGCCCCTGTGACCGCCATAGACGAAGGCTCCGCCAACACTGACTTTTGCGACTGTCTTCTGGACATAATTCCGTCTTATGGAATCTCCCGTCCGTCCAACATAAGCGACCCGTCTTTCGTGACCCTTCCAAAGTATGTGAGGACGGCTCCTCGACCTTCGTCTGTGCAGGACATAAAAAAGATTCTGGTCACTGTCGGTGGCGAGGACCCGTCTGATTTGGTCGTCCCCGCGGCAATTGCGTTCGCTTCCCTTGATGTTGAGAAGTTCGGGGAAAAATCTGTCACCGCAATCGTTCAGGACCCTGAGGCTTCCCTTGAAAGGGTCCCTGAAGAGCTCAGGGGCAAAATCAAGTTCATACCTCCGGTGCACAATCTGAGGGAGCATCTGGCTGATTTCGACCTTGTCGTTTCCCACTACGGATTCACGGCTTTCGAGGCGATTGCCGCGGGCTGCGGAGTTGTCCTGCTTGGCACGACTTCACTCCACATAAAACTCGCCGAGAAGTACAAGTTCGTCTATATACCGACATACATGCTCTCCGCCGCCGGAGCCGAGGAGGCCCTTGCAAAGATGGACGCCCTCTATCCTGAATCGCCTCTCAGGAGCAGGGGGGGCGAGAAGGCAGAGCAGAAGGACCTTGGAAGGTTCGTCTCCATGCTCTCGAAAGGACGCAGGTTCAATTGCCCTGTCTGTCAGGGCCACCACGAGCCTTATCTCGACCCGATTGTCTCCAGGACTACAAGGCACTCCTTCAGGCGCTGCCACAATTGCGGAATGCTCTACATGTCATGGACTTTCGACGCCGAGGATACAAAGTACAACGAGACCTATTTCTTCGACGATTATAAAAAACAGTACGGAAAGACTTATTTGGACGATTTCTCGCAGATTAAGTCCCAGTGCGTCAGGAGAACCTCGAATGTCGACATGATATTCAGAAAGACCCACAGAAAGGCTGTTACTCCGACAGTGCTGGACATCGGCTGCGCTTTCGGGCCGTACCTGGATGCCGCCAACGATGCCGGCTGGCAGGTCTTCGGCACCGACGCATCAAAGGAGGCCGTGGACTATGTTCAGAATTCCCTCCACTATCCGGCTGTCGTCTCGAAATTTCCGTCTTTCGACCCGTCGATTTCTTTCGGGGTCAAGCAGTTCGATTCTGTGTCCATGTGGTATGTGATTGAGCATTTCCAGAATCTCGATGCTGTTTTGAAGGGCGTCTCAAAAATATTGAAAGTCGGCGGTGTCTTCGCTTTCTCGACTCCGTCCGCTTCTGGGGTCTCCGGCAAGTTCAACACACAGAGCTTCTTCCAGAACTCTCCTGCTGACCATTACACGCTCTGGGAACCTTCCAGGGCCGCCTCAATCCTCAAAAAATACGGTTTCAGGCTTGTGAAGACCGTCTCCACGGGACACCATCCAGAGAGGTTTCCTTCTCTTCAGGGAAAGCGGCGTTCGGGGCTGAAGTGGTCGTTCTACAACATGATGAGCAAGCTGCTGGGGCTTGGGGACACTTTCGAGGCCTATTGCGTTAAGGAAAAAGACATCTAAAAAAATAAATCGGGTAAAAAAGGGGATAGAAAATGAAAAAGATAATGATTCTCGGTGCGGGACTGATGCAGAAGCCCGCTATTCTTGCCGCCAAGGAGCTTGGTTTCGAGTCCGTCGTCGTCGACGGCAATCCGAATGCTGTGTCGGTTCCTTTGGCCGACCGTTTTGAGCCTATCGACTTGAAGGACAGGGAGTCACTCCTGCGTCTGGCGCAGTCTCTCGGCTCTGATTTGTCCGGCGTCTTCACGGCCGGAACTGATTTTTCCTCGTCCGTCGCTTATGTGGCGGAGAAACTGGGGCTCCCATGCCATTCTTTCCAGTCCTGTCTCAACGCCAGCGACAAGGTTCGCATGAGGGGCTGCTTTGAGCGCGCGAAAGTGCCATGCCCGAAGTTTCGCGAGATAAACAAGACTCAAATCTCAGATTTGGATGCGTTGGCAAAGTCGGACGGCATCGAATTCCCGAAGGTCGTCAAGCCGTGCGACAACATGGGCGGCCGCGGCTGCCGTCTCGTTCGCGACAAAAGCGAATTTCTTCCCGCCGTCACCAATTCGGTGGAGAATTCAAGGACGTCGAGGGCCATTTTCGAAGACTACATGGAGGGCGCGGAGTTCTCAATCGATTCGATTGTCTACGACGGTACCCTCACCATAACGGGCTTTGCGGACAGGCACATTTTTTATCCGCCTTACTTCATCGAGATGGGACATTCCCTTCCGTCCAAAGTCTCTTCAAAAATCAAGAACGAGCTGATAGCCACTTTCGCGCTTGGAATCAAGGCTCTCGGCTTGTCCTGCGGTGTTGCGAAAGCCGACATCAAATACACGAAGAACGGCCCGATGATTGGAGAAATCGCGGCGCGCTTGTCTGGCGGCTACATGAGCGGTTGGACATTCCCGTATTCCAGCGGCATGAACCTCACTGCCGAGGCCATGAAAATCGCTGTCGGAAAGGAGCCGGACTATGTTTTGGCGAACAGGAAGCCGCTTCCGTGGGAGCCGCATGAATCGGTGAAGGACATGGAACAGCCGTTCGCAATCTACGAGATGAAAAGCAGCCTTGTCAGTGCGGAGCGTGCTTGGCTCTCGATTCCTGGCAGGGTCAAGGAGATTTACGGCCTTGAGGACGTCAGGTCCATTTACGGTGTCCGCGATGTCCTTCCGCGCTCGAAAGTCGGCGACAAGGTTGATTTTCCGAGGAACAACGTGGAGAAGTGCGGAAACATCATCGCAGTCGCCTTGACATCCGATTCGGCCTACAGGGCTGCGGAGGACGCTGTCTCTTCGATAACGCTGCGCCTTGAGCCGAACAATCCAGACACCGACGAGTTCCTTTCCGGAGCCGTGGCCGCCGACGAGAGCGGATTTCCGCCTTCTGCGTTCACTCTTTCGACGGGCACGAACGTCACGTTCTTCGCCGACATACCGGAAAATTCAAAGACTGTGGACTTGATTCCTGAAGTTCTCCAACCGCTTGCCGATTCTGTGAAAGATTGGAACCACTGCACTTTGCGAAAGACTCTCGAAAAATTCGACAGCCTCTGTCCGAGCCACAAAAAAATCGACGGCACGAAATTCTGGTCCGCCGTTTTGCGCGGTGGAATCCAAGGCGCCCTTTACGTCGCTGACAGCGAATAGTTTCGTCATGGAGTGAAAAGGCCGGGTCTTGAAGTCGATTTTTCATGTTGAAGTGGAGGGAACGATGCGGAAAATTTTTTCAATTATTTTGATTTTTTTCACATTTTTCTGTGCAAACGCCGCAAATTCAATGAATCTCTTGTCAGAGGCGAACAAATTGGGCGTCTCTGTGCTTTGGGATTCGTTGAGCAACAGTGGAATCCTCGAAAAGTCCGGCCATCAGATTTCTTTCCATGCGGGAGACCCCTTCGTTCTGCATGATTTTTGCAAGCTTGTCCTTTCCGATTCCCCCGAGCTGAAGGATGGAGTTCTCTATGTCTCTCCGAAGTTCATGGACAATGTGAAAGACTTTTTCAGGGACGAGTCAGAGCACAGTGCCATGAAGATAGGCGCGATTCTCATAGATCCCGGGCATGGTGGAAAGGATCCGGGCGCGATAGGAATCCACAAGGTCGATGGAAAGGTCGTGACCGTGAAGGAAAAGGACATTTCATTGAAGGCCAGCAAAATGGTCTATGACCGGCTCAAAAAGGCCTATCCCGACAAGCAGATTCTGATGACCAGGTCAAAGGATACGTCTGTTTCACTTGAGGAGAGGACGAAAATCGCAAATTCCGTAAAGTTGGATTCCGACGAAGCCATTCTTTACATATCGATTCACGCGAATTCCCACGTCGACAAAAATGTGCGGGGGTACGAAGTCTGGTATCTCTCCCCGGACTATAGGCGCACTGTAATCGCCCCAGACACAGGCGAGGACGAAAGTCTATCGATAATCATGAATTCCATGATGG
Organism: uncultured Treponema sp.; assembly: GCA_946185925.1. GTDB lineage: Bacteria > Spirochaetota > Spirochaetia > Treponematales > Treponemataceae > Treponema_D. The sequence goes on along the minus strand of CAMHLH010000051.1, from coordinate 369 downwards.
AAGAGGAGTACACCCTTGAGAGCGGCCTGATTTCCCAGTTCATAATGATGGGGTTGAAGGAGCAGATAGGAGAGGCGTCCCACAGCCGCGGAATAAAGACCGAGGAATGGTTCGTCGTGAGAAATTCCAATATGCCGGCGGTCCTCGTGGAGCTTGGCTTCGTCTCCAATGCCACAGAGGCCAAGAACCTCATGGACAGCGATTACTTGCAGAAGATTTCTCTGGGCATATATAATGGGATTTCAGCGTTCGTGGCCCATTTTGAGCGAACGAGCGGGTTCACTACTGTAAAATAGAATTTTAGACTTGTAGGGTTGTTTTTTTTATGAAAAGAATCGCCCTCACTCTTCTTGCGCTTTCCCTCTTCGT